>JAPOIC010000136.1 GCA_029979145.1 Opitutaceae bacterium | reverse complement strand
GTAAGCGCGCCGAGTCCGGAGAGCAAATAGACCGGCGATTTGCCGAGCACCGTCGCCAGCATCAGGATCAACCCGAGGATGGTGGCGATGAGTTTGACCGCCTGGATGAAGCCCTTGATCGGGATATGCGAAGACTTCTCGGCCCGCGAAATGATCGCGGCGACCGCGTCGAGGAAACCGAAGAATACCGCGAGCCAGATCAGCGTGAGGTAGATGTTCACCGCGGCGTTTACGCCGGAGAGCATTTCCGGCGTCTGGCCCAGCACGTCGTCGCCGTAGAAACTGATGGCCATCGCGGGGGCGATGTGGGACAGGCGGGTGAACACGCCGCTTTCCAGCAGGGCGTCGTCCCACTTGAAGCTCGAGAACTTCACGATCGTCGAGACGACCTGCAGGATGACGCGCTTCGCCACGAAGTTCGCCAGCCACGCCAGGGCGAGCAGCAGGACCACTCCGATGCCCATGGTGACAAGCACCGCTTGGTGCAGCGGCAGCCCTTGGGCGACCAACCAGTCATTCACGGCGTTGAGCAAGCTTTCCATCCGGTCAACCTGTGCGCATCCCGGCCGCTCACGCAACCCGCGAAACGCAAATCAGGCCCGAGTCGCCAGTCGGGCCGTGATCGCCGCCACCGCCGCGGCCTCGCGCGCCACGGGGTCGCCGCACAATTCCACATAAGGCAGCCCGCGCGATGCCAGCGTCTCTTGCCAGAGATTGCGGCACATCGCCCGACCTGCCGGATCCGGGAAACACCGCTGCGGATCGGGCGCAAACGGGATGTCCGTGTCGCAGAGGAGATAAAGCGCATACTGCCGCGACCGCGCCTCGGCCGCCTCGCGCACCCAAGCCGGGCACTGCCCGGGAAACAACAGGTCGGCCCACAGCACGTTGGTCAGCAGCTCCGTGTCGCAAATCACGAGCCGGTCCGCCCGGGCCACCGCCGCGTCCTCGCTGTCGCGCTGACCCCGGGCAATCGCATCGAGGTCCTCGGCGACGATCCGCCCCTGGTGCAGGTCCCAGAATCCGCGGACGAACTCCGGAACCACTGGCGCCGAGAAACGTCGGCCGAGGGCCACGGCCAGCGTGCTCTTGCCGGTCGACTCCGCCCCAAACACGGCGATGCGCTCAGGTCCGGGCATGTTGGCGGAAGGATTTCAGCCACTCAAAGTGTCCGCCCAGCGCGAGCACGAAGAACAGCAGGTAAAGCACCGAGAACCAATACAGCCCGGCCATCCAATACACCACGATCGCGGCGAGGTTTACCATCATCCAGCCCGTCCAATTCTCGAGTTTCTTCCGCGCCTGCAGCCACTGCGCCAGGATGCTGAACGAGGCGATGAACGCGTCGCGAAACGGCATCGCTGCATCCGTGTTCGCATAAAGATACCAGCCCCACAGGCCCGCACCGGCGAGTCCGGCCGCGATGCAGCCCACCCGACCGGCCAGCGACAGGCGCGTAACCGGCAACACCGTTCGGTTGTTCCCGGGCCGCGCCCAGTGCCACCAGCCGTAGGCCAGCACCACAAAGAAGAATCCCTGCAGTTTCATGTCGGCGTAAAGCCGCGCCTGATAAAACACCACCGCTGAGAGGCTCACCTGCACCAAGCCGACGGGAAAATTCCAGATGCTCTGGCGGATGGTGAGCCCGACGCCGACCAAGCCCAAAATGGTCGCCAACTGTTCATACCATGAAGCGCCGATGATCGCCCCCCAGATGTTACTCAGGACCTCGATCATGAGTGGCTGGCCGCATAGGCCTCCAACGCTTCGCGCGTGATCGCATGCCGCGCGGCGCAGCGCGGACAGCGGATTTCAATTTTGGGATCCCCACCGAACAGCCCCTCCGGATCGGTCTGCATGACCGGCAGCAATACCTGCAGCATGCGCTCCTGGTTGCAACCACAGTGCCAGCGCTGGATCCGGCGCTCCATCATCACGAGCGTCTCGGTTTCGTCCAACCGCGCCACGTCTTCTGGCGTCAGCCCTTGCAGCCAGTCCAAGTCGCAATCCGGATGCTCGGTCAAAAGGGCAAAATCCTCCTCACCCAGCTGAAAGAAACGCGCCGCGCGCTGCTCGCTCTGCGTATAAAAGGCCGTCGCCGCCGCCAACGGGTCGCTGCCGTTGAACTCGACCGTGCTGCGCCGGGGAGCCCCGCGGTCGCGCACCACGTCGGCATAAATCAAATTCTCCGGCAGGCGCTTCACGTTCTCGTCAAACACCCGGCCCGTGACGGCGCCGTTTTCGTTGTCACCCGCTAGAAACAGGTTCACCAGCGGCTCCTGGATGTTGATCGTCCAAGCCGTCATTTCATTCCACGGCCGGGACGCGCAATGCAGCGTGAACGCCGCGAGCGCGCGCTTGAACAGCGCGTCGTGCTCCGGCTGCGGTGACACCCGCTGGTCCGCCAAGTGCAGGTAGTAGTCGACGAAGAGCTCGCTGAACTCCGCCCGCGCCAGCAGCACGTTGCGGCTGCGCACAAAATACGTGCGCACCTCCAGGCCGCTCTGCGCCGGGTTGACGGGAGTCGATTCAGACATGCGCACAGGGAGACACACCTGCGCGGAATCTCAAGTGTGCAGGCAAACCGCCCCACCCGGCAGCCCTACTTCCCCTGCTTCTCGAGCTTGCGCTCCAGCTTCTTGATCTTCGGGGCGATCACGAACTGGCAGTAACCTTGGTTCGGGTTCCGCTTGAAGTAGTTCTGGTGGTAGCCCTCGGCCACCCAGAATTTCTCCAGCGGGACAATTTGCGTGACGATCGGACGGCTGAACATGGCCTGCGCTTTCTTCAGCGACGCCTCCGCTGCGGCGCGCTGCGCCGGATTCGCGTAGAGGATGATTGAGCGGTATTGCGGGCCCACGTCCGCGCCCTGGCGGTTGAGCGTCGTCGGGTCGTGCACCTCCCAGAAGAAATCGAGCAGGGTTTCGAGGTCCGTCTTCTCCGGATCAAACTCGATGCGAATGACCTCCGCGTGGCCAGTGCCACCGCCGCCAATCTCTTCGTAGGTGGGATTGGGTTTCTCGCCGCCGGCGTAGCCGCTCATCACCGACTTCACGCCGGGCAGGAGTTCATAGGCGGCCTCAGTGCACCAAAAGCAGCCGCCGCCAAGCACGAGGGATTCGGTTTTTGCTTCCGTGATCATGGGGAAAGTGAGCGCGCCCAGCAGGGCGGAAATGAGCAATGCCTTCATGGGACGTGGGAGCAACCATGCCTCGAAACTATTCCCGGCGCAAGGCCCGGCCGGAATCGGCTCGAAACCCCGGTGGCTTCCTGTTCCAACTCCCCCGCATGGTCCCCGCCCCGCTGTCCCCGTTTTGGTGCTCCGATGATTCCGCATCCGCACCCGAACGCCACATCGCTTTTCGCGGCACCTTCGAGTTGCCGGCGGCCGGCACGGCGAGCTTTCGCCTGCTCGGCGTTTCGTGGTTTCAAGTTTGGTTGGATGGCCAGTCATTGACCGAGGGGCCCGCGCGTTTCACCCGGGCGCATCCGGAATATCAGACGGTTACGGCTCGGCTCCCCGCAGGACGCCACGTTTTGGCCGTGCAGGTGAATCACACTGAGGCCTCGACGCGCATTCTTGAACCGATTGCTCCGTTTCTTGCGGGTGATGCCACTGTGGCCGACCAACCTGTTGCGCTCGCTTGGCGCTGCCTGCCGCTCAACGCCTACATCGGCGGTGTGCGCCGCGTGAATCCACAGCTGGGCTTCATTGAGTGGTGCGATATGCGCGAACTGCCTTTGGATTGGACCACCGTCAGCTTCGACGACGACGCGTGGGCCCAACCAATCGCCGCCACGCCGGACCTCGGCCCCGTTACGCCGCTGACCATCGCGAACCCGCGCTCGCTGACCCTCACGCCGCAATTGCTCGCCGAGGGCACGCTCATCGAGCGCTTCGGCTACGAGCGCGACGACGTGCCTGCGCGGTTTTTTCTCCGCGACCTCGGGCCGCGTGACCTGCCCCCTCAAGGCGTCTGGCGTCGATACGACCTGGGGCGGGTGCGTTTGGCCCGGCCAAATCTCTCCATCGAGGCCCCCGCCGGCGCGGTGGTGGAGTTCGCCTATGCCGAATCCCTGATCGACGGGCGCGTGCCGCCTTGGATCAACCTGTCGGCCGGCGATTCCTGCAACCTCGATCACTACATCGCCCGCGGTGGGAAACAGACGTTCTGTCCGCTGACCCCGCGCGGCGGACGCTTCATCGAGGTCCATGTGCTCGCGCCGCCGGACCAAGTCGCATTTCACGAAGCGACGGTGATCGAGCGTGCCTACTACGGGGACGCCGCCGGAAACGTTGCCACGGGAGATAAACTCCTCGATCGCATCTGGACCGTGGGCGTCGAGACCCACCGCGCCTGTGCCGAGGACGCGATCACCGACAATCCCACCCGCGAGCGCGGCCAGTGGGCGGGCGACGTCGTCACGGTCGGCATGGACATTGCCGCCGCCGCCTTCAACGACCTGCGGCTCTGTCGCCGCAGCCTCGTGCAATGCGCGCAATGCGCCCGCGACGACGGCATGGTCGCGGGTCTATGCCCGGGCGGCGCCGCCTTCCTCACGACCTACGCAGCGCAATGGATCAACGCCTGCCTGCATTACTGGGAATTGACCGGCGACCGCTCGATCCTCGTTGAACTGTTACCCGCTGCTCAGCGCAACCTGAGCGCGTTCGCCGCCAAGTGGACCGATGCCGGCCTGCCCGACGACCTCGGCTGGGGCTTCGTCGACTGGGGCTACGTGCGCAATCCCGGCCCGAGCGACATGGGCGTCAACCTCCACTACTTCGCCGCGCTGCAAGCCATGGTGCGCTGGTGCACCGAACTCGGCGAAACCGCACTTGCGGCCGATGCCGCCACCCGCGCCGATGAGGTGCAGCGGGTGCTCACGACTTACTTCACCGGCGAACTCGCGACCGGCGGCGATGCGTGGACCCGCCTCGGCTATCATCGCACCGCCTTGGGTCTGCGCCTGGGCTTTCTCGACGACGTGGCCGCCGCCGCGCGCGACTTTCTCCAGCGCCACATGCTGAACTGTTTTCCGAATCGCAGCGATGCCCCCCGGCTCAGCGATCCGGCCGCGAACCACCCGCAGCTCATCACGCCGTATTTTGGACACTACGCCCTGCCAGAGCTGATTCGCCATGGCGGCATGGACTTCGTGCTCGACCAATACCGCACCTGCTGGGGCTGGGCCCTCGGCGACGGACGCACCACGTGGCTGGAGGTTTTCGATCCACGCTGGAGCCACTGCCACCAATGGGCCGGCTGCCCGACCTGGCAGCTCTCGCGCTGGCTCGTCGGTCTGCGCGCCCGTTACGACCGCGGCGAACACCACTTCGACGTCGAGCTCGCCACCGGTTCACTGCCGGCTGTTTCCGGCGCGGTGCCGCTGCCCGGTCGCGCCGACGCCATTCAGGTGGCATGGACGAAATCGAATGACCAACTGCACTTCACGCTCCAATCGCCCGTGCCGCTCACCTTGCACCTACCCGACTCCCTCGGCGGCGGCACGGTCACGACCACCGGCAACTACCGCGCTGATTGGCCGGTGGCGGCGTGTCGCTGATCTTTTTCGGCAAAATGTCGAACCTACGCCGGGCCGGACGACCACGGGACGGGAATCCTCCCGCCAAACCATCAACCGAAAAGCTACCCTCATGAAATTCCTCCTGCTGATCTGTGACGACGAAGCCGTCTGGGACGCCCTCCCGCCCGCGGAACAGAAAACCATCATCGACGGCCACATCGCCCTCGCCCGCGATCTTCGGCAGCGCGGCCAATACCTCGCCGGCGAAGCCTTGCAGCCCGCCGCCACCGCCCGCACGGTGCGCAAGCGTCGCGACCAGCTCGGCGTGACCGACGGACCCTTTGCCGAAGTGAAGGAGCAGATTGGAGGCTTCTACCTCATCGAGGCGCGCGATCAGGACGAGGCCGTGGCCATCGCC
>JAPOIC010000027.1 GCA_029979145.1 Opitutaceae bacterium | reverse complement strand
TTCGCCTTTCCGTCCGCCACCAAGGCGCAGAACTTCGGGGCAGCGACGATCCGAATCAATGCCAGCTGTCTCGCCCGCCCCAAACGGAAACCTTTCCTACCCCAACCGATCCGCGTGGTCAGGCTTCCTTGGGTTGCTCAAGCGGCAGATTTCGCTGCCACTGCAAGGGCGAGAAATTGCGGGCGAAGATGAAACGTTGGGGTCCGAGCGCGTAAACCTGCCGCTGCAGTTGCTCTTGGGCCGCATAGATGGCTTCGCGGGCCGCGGCGCGCGCCGGCGTCCGCTCTTTGCCCTCTGCCGCTTGGTAATGCCTCATGAGTTGCGTTTTCAGCTTCCACTCCCTCACCCGCCAACTGGCGGCCATGGCCTGATCGAGCTCGGCAAGCAAACCCGTCAGCTCCCGTTGTGCTTCGTCGGCATCGCGATGATAGGGCCGGCCCCACTGTTGCAACCACTGGGTCCAGGCATGGGCCGAGGAATCGTTCACGTGGAAGCACGTCTCCACATAATCCCGCACGGCCGCCGATGCGGACGCGCAGCGGCCCGAGGACAAGCCGGCGACGATCGCCTTGTTCACGTCTTCGAAAAGACCCTCGGAATAGGCCATCCAACCGGTGCAGCCCCGTGCGTGCAGGGCCAGCAAGGTTCGTTCCAAGCGTTCCGGGGCGATAACCGGCCCCAGATGCCCGTAATAGTCGCGCGGCGCGGCATCCTCGGCGTAGCCGATATGCACGAAAGCTTGGCGCGAACAGCCCTGCGGCAGCGGCACCCCGGCGACGTCGCTTTGGTCATACGGGATGTGCAGCGTGATGCTCTTGACCCAACCGGGCGCATGCCGGTCCGCCCAATCGGCAAACATCTGGTGTTCCTCGGCCGACCACCACCAGCCGATCATCCGCATTTCCACGCCCGGATGGTAGCGTTCGGCAATCGCATGCACCTCCCGGCACATCTCCGCGAAAGTCAGGATCCACGGCCGGCACTTGTCGCAGGCGCAGCCGCCAAAATCGTAGGGACAGGCGGCAATGGCCTTCAGCTTCACCCCACCCTGCGCCAGTGTCTTGAACCAATTTTTGTTGTTGCGCAGAATCGTCGTGCGCGCGGGCGGAATCGACGGGCAAAGCAAGGGCCCGAAGATGCGGTCGGTTTTCGTGGCATCCACCTCGGGCCCGCACTGGTCTTGATAAACCGTGTTCGGCGTGAGCACGAGCACCCCCGGCAGGCCGAGTGACTGCGCCGCCTGAAATCGCCGCACATGCATGTCGCGTTGGGCGCGGCTCAGGTCGTAGAGTTGCTCGGAATAGGGGCCCACGTGCCAGGGATCGATGCAGTTGGCGGGATCAAACCAATCGGCGAACTCGTTGAATCCCCAATCCCGCCATGACTCGAGCAGGGCGCGAAATTCGCGGTCGCCCAGGCACTCGTAGCTGTTGCCGAAATGGGCCGGGCAATAGAGGGTGCGAGTTCCAAACAGCGGTGGGGTCATACCTATTCCGATTTGTCCGGCCTCGGCGCGAAATGCAACGATCGCCTCCACGCATCAAGCGTGTGGTGGATAGATTGTCCGGCATCCGCCGGCATCGTCGCGGGAAACCCTTACAACGGGTCCGGCGACCCCGGCGTCGAAATCGCAGCTCACTTGGTCGGTGCCCCATGCTCCCCGAACAACAAAATCCACGCCGGCGGAACCCGCACGCACCTCCACAGATGGCGCCGCGGACTCAATCGCCGGGCCAAGGGGAAACGGGAGCAGCAAAGCTGCCAATTGTAGTGTTGGTTTCGGATCACGGCTTGTCAGCACGAGGTTGTGGGTCAACACCACCCCGTCCGTCTGATAGACTCCAGTGGCGGCCTGCAGCCGGTCGGGGCTACCCAAGGCCATGAGCATGCCGGCCTTGGCGCTTTCCCAACGGATCAGGCCGGACTCGAGCTGGAGGTCCACAATCGGGACCCCGGAATGAAAGTTCCACTCCCAGCCTGGCTGCCCGGCGTCCAAATCATCCAAGACCAAAAAATAATGCGGCCGCACAAAGAGGAAATGGCGCCGGTAGCGTTTAAAAGTGCGGTAGGAGTTGCCAAGGTCCGCGGCGATCAAATCGACCGTGTCGCCAAACTGGACCTGATGCAGCACCACCGCACGGGCCGCATCCCGGTATTCTTGGTTGCAGCCCTGCCAAGTGACGAGGTTGTGGTGGGTGGTGTTCTTAAAATTGATCGCGGAAGGATCCTGATATTTCACCACGCCCGGATCGGCGGCGAAGCGCTCCCCGTAGGCTTCGACCATAAAGCTGCCCTTGTCCGCATGGGTATGTTCGAAGGTCTGCGGCCCCCCCTCAAAAAAGGCCAGCATGTCCCCGTGACGGCAACCGGTTCGCAGGAAGATGCGGTCACAATCCGGGAAATGGCGGGCCATGGGCAGCGACGGAGTCGGAGGAGCCCCCGGGACGTAGAACAACAGGTTCATCAATCCCGACAGCGAGCAGGCCCCGGTCATCCGCTTTCCAAAGAAAGCGCTGCCCGGTGGATTGGCGACACCGCCAAAATACTCGTGCCAGAGCCACAGGGCGTTGGCGTCCCCGTAATACCGGGCGAAGAACATGAACGAGCTGCTCATGAAACTGTAACCCGCTCCCTCAATATTGTCGCTCAACGGGAGGAAGGACAGACGCTCCCGCGCCAGCGATCGAAGGTGCATGAGGTGGGTCATAGTTTCGCCGAAATGCGTCGGCGCGTAATCCTGCACCCGCCACGCTTTGTGCCGACAGATGGAGACCAAGGCAGCGGCGGCGTGCTGGGTGGTGAACTCCCAATAGCCGGGGCCCTCGTTGGTCGCCCCCGATGGCAGATAGTAGTTGTTCATCATGCGCGGGAACCACGCAATCGCACGATCAAGAATGACATCCACGTCCGGATGACTCCGACGGGCGACCAACGCCGCGCTGACCAATCCGGCTACATAAACCGCGCCCTGATTGCTTTTCAGCAGGTAGCCCTCCCCATGATAGCGTAGATACATGTCAATCCAAGGCAGGGCCTTGAGATAAAGCGCATCTTCCACCTCGCGGCGCTCGGATTCCGCAAGCAGCGGATAGATGAAGTCATAGCATTGGGCAACGCAGTCCGCCGTGGCAGCCTCAATGAACGGAGCCCGGTAGCCGGGGAGGCCGCACGGGATGCGACTCGGCAGCCCGGCCTGCCAAGCCGTGCAATTGAGTGTGGCGAATAGTCCGCGCCGGGCGGTCTGCGCGTGGCGCACTTCACCGGTCAGGGCATAAGCCAAGGCTCCGTAGACCATGCTGCTGTTCAGGTGATACATCTGGTCGGACGGCGAGACCCGGCGCTCGCATCCTTGGTTACCCAGATCAACCGGCAGATAACGGCCCACATAGCGCTCGGGGGCATAGCTCTCATGCGCAGTCGCCTCGGCAATGATCTCGTCCGCCATGGTCTTGAGCGGACCCGGTTCTCTGGTTTGGTCGCGCAATCGCAGGAATTCCTCACGCCCGATCAACAACCCCACTGGCAGGATTTCCGACTCCAATTCCCCCACCCGCACCGGCCCGGGCACGGGCGGCATTCCGTGCACTTGCCCCGCGGTCGCAGGATCGAAGCCATGACGCTCCAACAAAACCCAGCGGATGGAAGAAGCCACCGTGACCGCAATCGGATCGACGATCTCGGCCTCGGCCTGTTCCAGCTCAAAGGTCAGGGCCGTCAGATGCCGGCCGCTCAGAAGTGCACGCATTTCATCTCCACCGCCCAAACCTCGCCTTCGGTCGATCGCGCGCACCGTTTGGCCGTCGATCTCCAACACCACGCTGAAGTTGGCGCGCACATCCGTCGCCGTCCAAACCGTCAGGGCTTGGTAACGCGACAAGTCCACGTTCATTTTCCGAGTGTAGGCTGTTTGGTGCCAACGACCGGGACGCTGCCGGTAACTGAGGTGAGCATACATCCATGCCACCGCCAGCGCCTGCTCGTCTCCGGGCAGCGATCCGTTGCCCGAATAAACCCAGTCGCGTCGATCCCACATCCGCTCGTGCAGAAAGTTCACCACCAGATCCTCTCCGGGAGTAACCTCAACCAGCGGGGAATCATGCAGCCAACCCACCGACCCCAGCCGCAACCGGGTTCCGCCAAAGGTCGCCGTGCGGGCGACGAGACGCAGGGCGGTGACCGCCGGCAAGCCTGCTGGGTCGCCGATTTTGGTCAGTGACGAGACGGTAAAATTCAAGGTGTTCCATCCCGACCACTCGACCACAAAGCTGGATTGATACCCGGGCGCCCCGCCGGCATGGGTGGCGGGGTCGCACTCAAAATACACGTCGACCCACAACA
Organism: Opitutaceae bacterium; assembly: GCA_029979145.1. GTDB lineage: Bacteria > Verrucomicrobiota > Verrucomicrobiia > Opitutales > Opitutaceae > Cephaloticoccus. The sequence goes on along the minus strand of JAPOIC010000027.1, from coordinate 10,174 downwards.
TCGTCTGTCGGCTGGCGTGCACTGGCACCGCGATGGCCCAGACCGACTCCTCGCCAACGGGGCCGGCAAGCGGATGCAGAAACGTTGGGTGCTCGTCCACCACCCACTCAGGGCCATCGGCAACCTCGGCAGTTCGATTCGGACGATTAACAAAGGCGCGGCAGGGTGGGACGGAGCGCAGGGGCATGGGGGCGGTGATTCGCCGGGGCGGTCTTGATCTGGGGTGGGGCAAACGCGGCGACTCACCTTTCGTTTGGAGCTTAGGGTGCCTGAGGGCTCACGAAATCAATCCCACCCACAATGTAAACACCCCTTCCTGCCACTGCGTCCCGGCCCGGTCGGCCCCGCGGTTATTCTGCCGACGCCGCCAGCCGGTGCCTGACCGGCCCGCGGAATCCCGAAGGATTATCCTCGTCCGGCCCCGACCTTTTTGGTCTCCTCCAGCCTTCATGCCATACAAAGTCCCTTCCAAGCCGCGCATCCTGACCACCACGGTCGGCTCGTATCCCGTGCCCGACTGGCTCGCCGCCCTGCCGAGCGAGCAGGCCGTGATCGACGCGACCCGCGTCGTGTTCGACATCCAGCGCCAAGTCGGCATCGACCTGCCCACCGACGGCGAGCTCTACCGCTTCGACGTCAACCATCCGGACACGAACGGCATGATCGAGTATTTCATCCGCCCGATGGCCGGCATCTCGTCCGTCGTCGGCCGCTCGGTCACCGAAGAGTTTGCGCGCCACCAGCCCATGGGCTTCCGCCGCAAGCCCGCCGGCATCGTCACCGGCAAGCTCGGTGAAGGTTCACTGAACCTCCTCGCCGACTGCCAGCGCGCCGCGGCCGTCGCCGGCGGTCCGTTCAAGTTCACTGTAACGAGCCCCTACATGCTCGCGCGCACCCTCCTCGACCACCACTACGGCAGCTTTGACGAGCTGACCATGGCTCTGGCCGAGGTGATCGCCGCGCAGATGCCCGGCCTCCCCGCCGCCTGCGTGCAGGTCGACGAAGCCAACATCCCCGGCAACCCGGCCGACGCGCCGCTGGCCGCCGCCGCGATGAACGTCGTGCTCGACCGCATCGACAAGGGGACCGAGCGCGCCGTGCACTTCTGCTTCGGCAACTACGGCGGCCAGACCATCCAGGCCGGCAACTGGAAGAAGCTCGTCGACTTCCTCAACGCCCTTCACTGCGACCACCTCGTCCTCGAGCTGGCCCACCGCCCGAAGAGCGACCTCGAGGCCCTTAAGCACATCGACAAGAAGATCGCCCTCGGCGTCGGCGTGGTCGACATCAAGGTCAACCACATCGAGACCCCCGACGAGATCGCCGCCAAAATCGAGGCGGTCGAGAAGAAGGTCGGTGAAGGCCGCGTTCGCTGGGTGCACCCCGACTGCGGCTTCTGGATGCTCAAGCGCTCCATCTCCGACCGCAAGATCGAGGCCCTCGTCCTCGGCCGCGACAAATACCTCGGTCGCTAAGCGCCGTCGTCCATCCATCCCATCAAAAAGCCGCGTCATACCAGATGCGGCTTTTTTGTCGGGCGGAGACTCCGATCCCCGCCTTTTGCGTTTTCGTCATTCGTCGGCGGGGATCGGAGTCCCCGCCCGACATTCAACCTGCCAGCTTCACCGCCACCGCGGCCACGCGATCGGCCGTTTCGTCGAGCGGACCGGTCGGAAACTCGCGCAGGCTGCTCGATGTGCGGTTGCGCATCGGCTTGAGCCACTTGGCGGGAATCGCCGCATCGCCGTGCCGCACGCCCCAAAGGCTGCCGCAGGTCGCGCCGTTGCAGTCCGTGTCAAAACCCGCCTGCACCGCGAGCCGGATGATCTCGGAAAAATCATCGCCGCCACCGAGCAACGCTGCCGTGACGACCTGCGCGTTCGAGATCGTGTGGCACCAGTCGTGCGCTATCACCTCATCCCACTCCGCGTGAATGCTGTCGATGAGCTCGACGTGCGACGCCCCGGCCGCATGCGCGTCGAGAATGCGGGTGACGCCCGCGTGCAACCGTGACTTTCGCGGCACCTGCGCAAGACCGGCGCGGATGATCTCCAGCCACGTCGGCAGCACAAACGCCGCGGCCAGCATCGCCCCGACCCACATTTCACCGTAAATGCCGTTCTTCACGTGGCTGATCGAGGCATCGCGCCACGCCCACTCCGCCGCCTGGGCGGGATTGCCCGGTGCGGCGTAGCCGAAAAAGTCCGCGCGAATCTGCGCTCCGATCCACTCGCGGTAAGGATTGCGCCAGGTCGCGCTCGCCGGCGGCAGGCAGCCATCGATGAAGTTGCGGTAGGCCACGCGCTCCGCCGTGCAGGTGCTGAGCAACGGCAGTTGCCCGAGCCACAGGTCCGCCATGTGGACCGGGCTAAAATCGCGACCGTGCCGCTCCATCACGAGCAGGCCGAGCAGGGTGTAGTTGATGTCATCGTCGCCCGGGAATCCATTCAGCCGGTTGATGTAGTAGCGCGCCTGCCACTCACGGACGGGCCGCTTCCGCTCGCCCGCCAGGATGCGGCGCAGCTCCGCGGCGCTCGGTTCGCGCTGATAGGTCTGCAGCGGCCAGTTGCCGGTGTGCTCGGCGTAGGCGCGGATCGAGGCGCGATCCACGCACTCAAAGGGTTTGCCCAGCAGACACCCCGCCACGCGGCCGAGAAAGCCGCCGCGCACGCGCGCGGTGAGCGCCCGCTTCGTGCCGCGCCACGCCGGCACCGCCGGGGTTCGGGCACGTTGCCGGCGAATCCCCGCCAGATCATCGGGCTCCACAAACGCGTAGTCCCGCCGCAGCGGCAGCGTCGGCACGCGATCGATCAACGCCATGGCGGCGTCGAACCACTTCCGGCCGCGTTTGCCGGTGAGCATCGTCTCCATATAGCCGGCGTCGGCCTCGATCTTCATCAACCGCGCAAACTCGCGCTCCACCGACGACAGGTCTTTCCCTTCTTCGCGCGCCTGCTTCAGCTCGGTGGCCAGGTCGCAGCCGTAGAGCCAGCACTGACGATTGGCCCAAGGGGCGAATTGCGCCCACTCCTGGGGACCAGAAACATGCGGGGAAGACATGGCAGCCAACATCATCGGCCGGTCTAGCGCTGTCAATCACCAGGTCGCCAGGTGGACGCGCCGATCCCTCGGCGCGTTAAGCAACGGGCCCCGGGACGTGCCCGTGCACCTCAGCGCAAGTCGCGCGCGAGTTTCACCAGCGCCCGCGGCAGTTCGTCATACACGCGGGCATACGGCAGCTCGCCAGTCACCAGCGGCACGAAGTCACCGGCATAACCCGCCCGCTCCGTTGCCGCGCGATCAGGCGCGTAGCCGGTGCCGCCGACGAGGCTGATCACCCAGTTGTGCGCATGCGGCGAACCCGCGAGCACGGAGGCCTGCAGGCTGTGGTAAACTTCGAGACCGCAACCGAGCAGCGCCACCGGGCCGATGCGCAGGCCGTGCACGCAAACGCTGGGATTCGGCGGAGTCGCGCCGCGAAAATCCGCGCGCACCGCGCGCAGGCCCTGCAGCCGCGCCATCTTCATGCCATTGGTCGTGAGCGGCGTGTCGCCGACAAACGGCGTATCCGTCCGGCCCGGCGTGGCGAAAAAGGCCTCCAAGTCGGCAATCTGCCGGTCAACCTTGGCGCGGGACCAGCGCTGGCGCGCAAACGTGGCATCACGCCGCAGCACCGCGAAATCCTTCGCCAGGATTGGCTCGGCACCACGCACCGCCGCGACCACGGCCGCGGCGTATTGCTTGGCAATGGCCTTCAGCGCGCGGCGCGACTCCGCGATGACGCGGTGATTCAGCTTCGGGTTGATGTCGCCCAGAGCGCCGGGGAAAAACAGCGCCGTGGCGCCGGGGAATTTCTTTTCCAACGCCAGCGTCGCGACGCCCGCGTAGTCGCCGTGGATCGCCGCGGTCTTTTCGCCATAGACGACGGGGTGACAACCGAAATGGTGCAGCAGTCCGACCAGCTTGCCGCCCGCATAGGCCGTGAGCACGCGGACGGTGGGGTCCGTGTGCTCGGGCTTGGCCGGCCTCCAGGCCGGGTTCATCCGCTCGGAAAAATTCTCATTGAGCGCAAAGCCCGTGTCCGTATCGCGGTTCACCGCAATGCCCTCACAGGGCGCATGCGCGTGCCGCCATTCGACCTCCGTCAGGTTCGCCACAGCCTGCACTGCCGCCTCCGCGGCGCGGGCGGGCAGAGTTTCCAGGTAAAGCATGTCGGCCTCGCCCCAAGCATACATGCCCCCAACCGCCGGGCTGCTGTGCGTGTGGGTCGCGGAAATCATCACGTCGGTCGCCTTGCCCCCGATGCGCGCGGCGACGGCCGTGCGAATGCGCTCCGACAGCCGGCGCGGCGTGCCTCCGAGCTCGAGACTCAGCAGCACCGCCCGCTTGCGGCCTTGTTCCACCACCAGCGCCCGCGCAAAGAGCGGCGTCACGATTTCCTTCGCGGCGCGGTTGCGATACGGGCCGTAGCCCGCCAGCTGCACGCCAAGGCGCGGGGTGATGTCCGCCTTGCCGAAACCTGCTTTCATCAGCGTTTAGCCGGCGCGGCCGGGCCGGCGGTGCGTTCGTGATCGCGCAACGCGTCGAGGTTGGACTCCACCTTGAGGATGATTTCCGCCATGCGGTCGACCATCGCAGCCTGATCGTCGACGAAGTCAAAGCGCGTCTCGATCGAGTTGGCCACGCGGTGACGACAGGCCGGCAACGCCAGCCCGCGGTAATCGACGCCAGCCAGTTCGAGCGCCTGGAGCCAATTCACCCGCGGACCCTCGTAACCCTGCCAATGCAGACGCTTCCAATCCGGAATCGGCGAAGGCACGTAGCCGAACGCCAGCATGCCCTCGGCCTTAAGCGCCGCGGCGAAGGTGTCTCGGGTCACGCCCGCCGCCTCCGCGTCAAAGTTCATCGTGAGCAGGTGATAGACGGGTTTCGCATCCGGCGCGTAGTCGGGCAGCTTGAGATACTTGGCGTCGGCGATCTTCGCACGGAAAAGGTCCGCGTGCCGGCGGCGCTCGGCCACCCACGCATCGATCTGGCCAAACTGCTCGGTGAGCAACACGGCGTTGAGCGGCGTGACGCGGTGAGTGTAGACTAGCGAATCAACCCACGGGCGGAGCTCGTCCGGAAAATCCTTCTCCGGCGAACGGCCCATGTGCTGGCCGATCATGGCGGCCTTCCAGAAAACGTCCTTGCTCGGCGTGACGAGGTAACCGGCCTCCGTCGTGGGGAGGACCTTGCCGCCCATGCAGGAAAAGCCGGCGGCATCGCCGACGTTGCCAACCTTCACGCCGCCGATCTCGGCGCCGTGGGCTTGGCTGCCATCTTCGATAAGGGCGAGGCCATGCTTGTCCGCGATGGCGCGGAGCTTCGGCAGGTTCGCCGGCTGACCAAAGATGTGCACGGCGAGAATGGCTTTCGTCCGCGGCGTGATCGCTGCCTCGATCTGCGCGGGATCAATCACGCCGGTGCCGGGCTCAATGTCGACGAACACCGGAATCGCGTTCTGGTGCAAGATGCACGAGATCGACGCGCCCCACGTGTAGGGCGTGGTGATCACTTCGTCGCCATTGCAAATCTCCAGTCCGGCCAGCGCACATTGCAGCGCCGCGTGGCCCGAGCCGACGGCCAGCACCTCGCGACCACCGTGCCAGCGAGAGATTGTCAGCTCGGCTTCCTCGATCTCGGGCGAATGGAAACGACCAAGCCCGACCGCCTTGCCGGCGCGCAGCACGTCGCCGACGCGGGCGATGGCGCGCTCGGAGAACTGCGGGAATTTCGAATAAGTGACTTCGCCGACCTTGGTGCCGCCCAGCAGGGCCAGCTTGGTGGAATTTGGGGCAATGACGGAGCTCATGGTGCCGCCAGTCTATCAGCCTCGATCGCCGCCGGGAATGGCCGGCGCTACGAAGGCATGTCGAAACTTACGCCTGCCGTGGTCCGAGGTAGGGCGCGCTGTCCCAGCGCGCCGTCCGAACCCGGCGGCCTGGGACAGGCCGCCCTACCCAATCAACCCACCATCGCTCACGCTGGCCCGTGCCAACCATCAGCCAGTGTGAATGTGCGTGCATCGACCGGATCAGCCAGCAGACGGTAGCGCGGACCGCGCGTCCAGTGGGCCTTGCCGAAATACAAATTGCGCAGGGACTCCGGCACCGCGGCGGTAAAGGTCGGGGTCAGCGGTGCGCCGCCCCAATACGGCATCATCGTGCTGCCGTAACCCGTGATGATGATCGCACGCTCGCGGTCGCTGCGCAGCTGCCCGGTGGCGTGAATCAGCGTCTCGGCGAAGAGCAAAGTCGAGCCGGCGGGCGCCACGACTTGGTGAATCAGGCTCCGGTCCTCGTAGGCGCGCGCCACCATTTCCTCCACGGGCAGGTCGAGCTTGTGACTGCCGGCCACGACCACGGTGCCGCCATCGTCCGGCCCGAGTTCCGTGAGGTTGGTCAAGGTTTTCACGAAATTGCAGTGATACAGCCCGTGCTTCGTGTGGCTGGAAAAAGGCACGTCGGTGCCATTGTGAAAATCGAAGCGCGGATTTTCCGCCGGCGTGTAGTCCGGGCGCTGCGTGTTGAGGTGGGCGTTGAGTTCCACGATCCGTGCCTCGCCACCGATAACCTCCTCCGCAAATCCCACCAAGCGCGGATGCGTGGCGTAGGCCGCGAACAGCGGGTCCGCCTCTATCAGGTCGCCCATGAAGACGTGATGCGGCAGATCCATGATGAACTTCGGTTCGCCCGGTCCCTGCGCTTGTCCCGCCGGGCGCGCCCGGATCTCCGACCGCACGCGCCGCATGGCCGCTTGGATCGCGGCGCATTCCGCCGGTGACAGCACGCCGGGCACAACCACGTAGCCAAAGACATCAAAGTGGTAGCGCTGGGCCGGGGTGAGCGCCGGAAAAGGCCGGGGGAAGGCGGAATCCATGGGGACGACGAGGGAGGAGCAGGTTGCCGCGAGCCGGTCAAGCCCCGGCCGTCAGCGCCCGGCTCGGCGGCAGGCCCGTCACGCGCTTGAAAGCGCGGCTGAAGGTGAAGGGATCGGTGAAACCCAACTCCAGCGCCACCGCCTTCACGCTCGCGCCGGGTCGGCCCAACAAAGTCCGCGCGCGCGCCATGCGCTCCTCCAAAATGTAGCGTCCCAGCGAGGCTCCCGTCTCGGCCTTGAACAAACCGGTCAAGTAGTTGGGGGACACGTGCACGGCCCGGGCTACACTGCCCAAGGTCAGCGGCTCATGCGCCCGGGCTTTCACGTGGGCCACGGCGCGTCGAACCAGTTGGGCGCGGGTATCGAGTTGTTTCTCGCCGCCGTCGAGCGCGCGGCGATAAAGCGCCAGCGTGAGCGTGAGCATGGCCTCGCGAATAGGTTCGAGCGCGGGCGGATTCTCCGCTGACGCTAGCGAACGCAATGCCTCCAGTCGCGCACGCGCCTCGGCCGGCAACGTGCCCAGGTTCATGCGATGATCCATGGCGAACCCTCCGCGCCGCGCGTAACGCGTGACGTGCAGCGACGGCTCCTCGGGATTCAGGCTCCACCACGCCAGCCGGTAGGCCTCCGCCGGCCGCACAAACGCCTCGGCATGCGGATGTCCGGCCGGACAGATCACCAGATCACCGGGCCGCAGCACGGCGGCGGCATGATTGAGACTGAAAACGCAGTGTCCCTCCAGCAGCAGGCAGAGCTCGGCGTGGTCATGGGCATGGTCGTCGCCATAAAGCGCCGGGACAAACCGGGCGCGACGCCGGGTGCCGGCGGGGGTTTGCCTTCGCCAAGGTCCGAGCACCTGCCCGGAGGCCAGACGGCCCACCGCCACCACGAGTTCACTGCCGATGAATTGGGTCAGACTCACAAGTCGCGCTAGACAATGCCCCCGCCCCGTGCAAAGCAATCCCTACCCCATTTCCTCAATGCTGAACATCGCTGTCATCGGATGCGGCGTCATCGCGCAATATCACCTCCGCGCGCTCGCCAAAATGAAAACCGCCCGCGCCGTCGCCGTTTGCGACGTCCTGGCCGAAGTCGCGGAGAAGACCGCCGCCGAGTTCGGCGTCGAGCGCTGGGCCACCAACGCCAGCGAACTCTTCCGCGATGCCTCCGTGCACGCGGTGATCCTCGCCTTGCCCGCCAACGTCCGCGGCGCCCTCGCCGTCGAGGCCTTCAAAGCCGGCAAGCACGTCCTCACCGAAAAGCCCGTGGCGATGAATGCCGCCGAGCTGCGCACGATGCTCGCCGCCCAGGGAGACTTGGTCGGCGCCTGCTGCTCGGCCCGATATCGCTCCTTTGAGTCGGCCAAGGCCGCGACTGCCTTCATCCGCTTCGGCGGCCTCGGCCGCATCCGCACCATCACCTGCCGCGCGGCAACCAAACCCGGCGACCAACCCAGCCCGAACCCGCCGGTCTGGCGCCTGCGCCGCGACCTCAACGGAGGCGGCATCTTCGTCAACTGGGGCTGTTACGACGTCGATTACCTGCTCGGACTCGTCGACTTTAAGCTCACCCCTCAATTCGCCCTCGCCCGGACTTGGCAGGTGCCGGAGGCCTTCGCCGCCTACGCCGCGGCCGGGTCGGACGCCGAGACGCACATCGTCGGCCTCGTGACCTTCGCCGAGGGCTGCGTGCTCAACTACGAGCGCGCCGAGTTCTCCTCCCTGCCCGCCAACAGCGTGTGGCAGATCTCCGGCGACAAGGGCGCGCTCGACCTCCAGATGCTGCGCTACACCTCCGCCAGCCTGATGCTCACCCAGCCCAACCCGGGCACCGGCACCAAGACCACCGTGCTGTGGGAGGGCGAGGAATCCGGCACGGGCGCCGAGCACGACGGCGTGGTCTTTGACTTTGTCGAGGCAGTGCGCGAGAAAAAGAAACCGATGACTTCCCTCAAGGACGCGTTGCTCTTCGCGCGCATCGCCGACGCTTTCTACACGTCGGCCGACACGGGCAAACCGGTAAGTTTCGACTGAGGCGCGATCCGGCGCGCAAGATTCGCCCAACGCCGGGCAAGGCATGCGTAGCGTGGCGGTGCGGTGCGGTGCATGATGACGCTGTCATCATGCCCATCCTCGCTCCCGCCCTTGACCTGATCCGCAAGCACGCGGTGCCGGGTCCGCGCTACACCTCGTATCCGCCTGCCACGCAGTTCACCACGGACCTAGCGCCGTTGTTGCTGGAGGAGGCGATCCTGCAGGACAACGCCCCCGGCGCCGGGCCGCTCTCGCTCTATTTCCACCTGCCCTTCTGCGAAACGCGCTGCTGGTTCTGCGGGTGCAACACCGTCATCACCCGCAACCGCGAGGCAGCCGACGACTACCTCGGCTGGCTGATTCGCGAGGTCCGGCTGACCGCGCGGCTCATGGATCCCGCGAGGCCCGTTGCCCAGATCCATCTTGGCGGCGGCACGCCCACGTTTCTTCCGCCTGACACCCTGCGGCGGCTGGGGGCGCTGATCCGCGAAGAGTTCGTGCTCGCGCCGGACTGCGAGTTCAGTGTCGAAGTCGACCCGCGCCGGCTCACTCACGAGCACGTCCGCGCCCTGCGCGAGATCGGGGCTAACCGCGCCTCGCTCGGCATTCAGGACACCAACCCCGCAGTGCAGCTCGCGATCCACCGCATCCAGACGCCCGAGCAGAATGCACAGGCTTTCGCCTGGTTGCGTGAAGCGGGCTTCGGCTCGATCAACGTCGACCTGATTTACGGCCTGCCCTTGCAGACGCCGAGAAGTTTTTGCCGCACCATTACGGAGGTGCTCGCTCTCACTCCCGATCGACTCTCGGTCTTCGGCTATGCGCACGTGCCGTGGATCAAGCCGGCGCAGCGCATCTTTGAGCAACGTCACACGCTGCCCGCGGCCGAGGAGCGGCTCGCGATGTTTGCAGCGGCGCGCGAGCAACTCACCGCGGCGGGTTACCTCGACATCGGCCTCGATCACTTCGGCAAGCCCGGAGACGAACTCGCGCTGGCCGCCCTCAGCGGCGGTTTGCACCGGAACTTTCAAGGCTACAGCACCCGCGCCGGCTCCTCGCTCTATGCTTTTGGCGTCTCGTCCATCTCCTCAACGGCCGACACTTTCCGCCAGAACTTCAACACCCTGCCGGAGTGGCGCTCGGCTTTGCAGGCCGGCCGTTTGCCGGTGGAGCGCCGCTATCGCCTGACCGAGGATGACCATCGCCGCCGCACCTTGATC
>JAPOIC010000301.1 GCA_029979145.1 Opitutaceae bacterium | reverse complement strand
GCGCTGAGCCACGAGGAGATGCGACGCTATACCGCTGAGGGCCGTCGGCTTTTGGACGAGCAACGAACCAAAACAGCCCACCTTGATCCGAATGCACGGCCTCATTCGTGATCGCGGAATTTGGGTGGCGGTTGGCATCCTCGCCGGACTGCTGCTGCTCTTTGAGCTGACTGATCTCGACCTGCGCGTGCAGGATCGCCTCTACGATTTCGGCTGCCAGGCGTGGATGGTGGACGGCAACAATCCGACGGGGCGACTGTGGTTTTACAACGGACCGAAGGCCTTGGTCTGGCTCACGGGCCTCGCGCTGCTCGTGCTGGCCTTTGGGCCCGCACGGTGGCGCGACCGCTGGCAGCTGAACCGTCGCGGTCTCGGCGTCGCGGTGCTGACGCTGGCGACACTGCCTGCACTGGCCGGGTTGGGCAAAAATTTGACCGATGTGTTTTGTCCCTCGGAAGTCCGCCGTTACGGCGGGGCCGAGCCTTACGTGAAGTTGTGCGCGCCCTATGCGCCGGGGGACCTGCCGGCGGGGAAAGGGCACTGCTTTCCCGCGGGCCATGCCACCGGCGGTTTTGCGCTGATGGGCCTGGCGTGGCTCCGGGCCTCGCGCCGCTGGCGAAACGGAGCGATTATCCTGGGCCTGGCCGCGGGCTGGTGGATGGGCGGTTAACAGATGTTGAAGGGCGCGCACTACCTTAGCCATACGCTGGTCACGATGGCGCTGGCCGGGCTGGTGATGCGCGTTTGGCTGGCCGTGCTGCGGCCGCCACGGGCGGATTAGAACAGGTTGAGCTGCTGGCTTGGCCGGCGGAAGTACGCGGTGGAAAGCTCGAACGGCTGGCGATTCAAACCCGCGCGCCGCGCCGCGGTGTGAAACAGGTCGTGGATCTGCTCCGCGAAGATGCCCTCACCGCGCATGCGCTTGCCCCAGTCGCTGACGTTGAGCTGACCGCCGCGCAGATCGCGCACGCGGCTGAGCACGCGTTCCAGCCGCGCGGGGAAGTGGGTTTCGAGCCACGAGGAAAATATGCCCTTCACCGCGTGGGGCAGGCGCAGGACGACATAGCCCGCGCGCTTCGCACCGGCCTGCGCCGCGGCGTCGAGGATCGCGGGCAACTCGTGGTCGTTGAGGCCGGGAATCACGGGGGCGGTCATCACACCGACGGGAATGCCGGCCTCGGCCAGAAGCCGGATGGCGCGCAGGCGATGCTCGGGGCGCGCCGCGCGTGGTTCGAGTTTGCCGGCGAGGTCGGCATCGAGGCTGGTGATGCTGAGGTAGACGCAGGTGGCGTCGTGCCGCGCGAGTTCGGCGAGGAGGTCGCGGTCGCGGGTGACGAGGAAGTTCTTGGTCACGATTGAGACGGGACTGCGCAGCTCGGCGAACACTTCGAGGCATTGCCGCGTGAGCCGGAAGTGACGCTCCGCGGGTTGGTAGCAGTCGGTAACGCCGCTCATGGCGACGCCTTGGGGCGTCCACCGCGGGGAGGTGAGTTCTGCGCGCAGCAGCTCGGGCGCGCGCCGCTTGACCATGATCTTGGTCTCAAAGTCCAGCCCACTGGAGAAGCCGAGGTATTCGTGATACGGCCGGGCGTAGCAGTAGGCGCAGCCGTGCTCGCAGCCACGGTAGGGGTTGAGCCCGATGGTGAACGGGATGTCCGGGCTGTCGTTGCGCGTCAGCACGGACTGGCTCGTGTCGTCGAAATACTGCGTCCGCGGGTCCGGCCGCTCCTCCGGCGGGCAATCCGGGTCGGGCTCAAGGTGCAGCCGTTCAAAACGATTCGGCGGATTCAACGCCGTGCCGCGTCCGGGTGGGGGCGGAGGAACGGGCGGCGTGGGCATGGGCGCAAGGTTGCGCGGTGGCACCTAAAGGCAAACGAGAGCGGGGAGGATTTTGTTTTTACAGGAGGAAACGGAGAGAACGGAGAAGGGAATTTCTCTCAGTTACCTCTGTTGCCTCCTGTAAACCGGTATTCCTCTGCGGCCTCTGCGACCTCCGGTAG
>JAPOIC010000183.1 GCA_029979145.1 Opitutaceae bacterium | reverse complement strand
GGGCGACGTCATTATCGCTGAGCCCGGAGCCTTGATTGGCTTTGCCGGGCCGCGCGTGATCAAGGACACGACCAAGCAGACTCTGCCGGAGGGTTTCCAGACCTCCGAGTTTCTGCTGGAGCATGGCTTGGTGGATTTGATCGTGCCGCGTCCCGAGATGCGGGATCGGCTGGGCGAGATCCTGCTGGCCCTGCACGTGGGCAAGAAGCCCCTCCAAGCGCGCAAGAAATAAGCGCATGGCTTCAGGCCATTTCACCGACTATGCGGCGGTCACGTCGTATCTGTTCGGACTCAAGGCCGCCCACGGCCTGAAGTTCGGCATCGATCGCATGCGGACGCTGGCCGCGGAGATCGGCAACCCGGAAAGAGACCGGGCATTCGTCCATGTGGCGGGCACGAACGGCAAAGGTTCGGTGGTGGCGATGCTCGATGCGATTTTGCACGCCGCGGGATGGCGCACCGGCATGTATACGTCGCCGCATTTGGTGATGCTGGGCGAACGCGTGCAGGTGGACCGCCTGGCGCTGACGCCGGCGGAAATTGTCGCGTATGCCGAGGAATTGCGGCCGGTGGCTGAGAGGATCGCGCATGGCCAGGCCGACGATCACCCAAGTTTTTTCGAATTCATGACGGCGATGGCGTTGCTGCAGTTCAAACGGCGGCAATGTGACATCGGGATGCTGGAAGTTGGTCTGGGCGGCCGGCTGGACGCCACGAACATCGTCACGCCGCGGGTGAGCGTGATCACTTCAATTGGCATGGATCATTGCGAGCTGCTCGGCACGACCTACGCGGCGATCGCGGGGGAGAAGGCCGGCATCATCAAACCGGGCGTGCCGGTTGTTATGGGCTTGGTGCCGCCGGAGGCGGAAGCCGTCATCCGCGCGCGCGCCAAAGCGGCCGGCTCCGAATTGCACGCCGTGAAGGATGTGTTCGGCAACGATATCGCCGGATATCCTGCGACCAACCTCGAGGGTGATTATCAACGCTGGAATGCCGCGACGGCGACGCTCGCGGCGCGCGTGCTCGGTTCGGAATGGCGCATCACGGAAGAGCGCATTCGTGAGGGGCTGACCCACGTGGATTGGCCGGGACGGTGGCAGCGGCTCTACTTGGGCGGCCGGTTGTTGATCCTCGATGCCTCGCATAATCCCGAGGGCGCCGCGGTGTTGGAAAGTAACTTGGCTCATCTGGTAGCGGAGACCGGGCGCAAGCCGGTTGTCGTCACGGGGAGTTTGGGCACGGTGCGGGCGCAGCCCTTGCTGGAGACGATCGCGCGGCACGCGCGGGCGATCCACTTGGTTGTGCCGGACCAGCCGCGGGCGTGCAGCCATGATGAACTGGCCAAGTTGGTGCCGACGGGCTTTCGCGGAGGGGTGATGCGCGACTCCGTGGGCCGACTTTTTCCACAAGCGCAGACCTGCGTTGCTGGCGCGGCGGACGACGTGGTGGTCGTCACGGGATCGATCTACCTGATCGGCGAAGTGATGGCGCGACTGCAGCCGCCGGAGCGGGCGGCCGAGGGACGGCTGCAGGATTTTTAGGCGAGCTTGATCAGCTCCGCGGAGGCGGGAATATCCTTGATGATCTGGGACGGATCCGGGCCGACGCCGAGGTAACGCAGATTGGGTAGCTCGGAGTCAGCGGGGCGCGGCAGGCCATCGTAGGCCACGTCGAGCAAGGTCCGCATCATCGCGGCGGTGTAACGCTGGGCATTGATTGGAAGATCGGCAAAGCGACGCACCTGCGAGATGTCCTCGGTCCAGCCGGGGTGACGCGAGTAGACGGGGCGCAGGGTCTTGCGCACGGCTTCGTTGCGCGGCACGTGGGCGAAGCGCTTGCCTTTGGCGTCCTCGTAGGCGGTGCAGATCAAAAGTCCGGCGGCGCCGGTGAGCGCGTCGATCTTGTTGATCATGAGGTCTTGGAAACCGCCGTAGCGCAGGGCGTCGCCCTTTTCCACGGCGTCATACCAGCCGACCATGCGCTGGCGACCCGTGCTGGTGCCGAACTCGATTTTTTTGAGACGCACGGTCAGGTCCTGCGCGTCGTCCATCTGGGTGAGGAACGTATGGGTGCCGACCTTTGTGTCGTAGGCCTTGGCCACGCCGATGGTGTGGACGCGCTGCAGCGGTATGCCGGCGCTCTCAAAGAACTCCGGCACGTAGGTGTGCGAGGCGGTGACGTTGGGGGAAAAGCCGTGACGCTTGTCTAGCCAGTAGGCTTGGCCGAATTCGCCGATGATGGTGCGGCCGGCGGCCTTTTCGCGGAGGATCAGCTCGCGCACTTCGCCGATGTTCTTGGCCAGGGCGGTGCCGGCCTGCCAGTAGGTCTCGGTGAGCTTGGCCAGGTTGAGTGTAAACGGCGTGGCTCCGCGAAAGACCGTGAAGTCGAACTCCGCCTTCGGGAAAAGGCCGAGCTCGATGGCCTCGGCGTTGGCGCGACACTCGGCGGCGGTGAGGGTATCGAAGAACGAATTCCACGTCGCCTCGCTCACTTGGCACACGTCGCGGATGATCCGGCAGGCGCGGTCGGCACGTTGCGCGAGCTTGCGCGCGAAGAAATTCGGGCCGGCGAGAAAATCGGAAAACGTGACCTGCCACTGGCTGACTTCCTCGCCGTAAGCCGGCGTGATGCCGCGACCGGTGGAGCCGCGCGGCTCCTCCTTCAGGACTTTGGCGCGGTAGTCTTCCCAGGCGAGGTCGAGAAGCCGGTGGGTGAGGTCGGAGACCATCGTGCGCTCGTCGATGAGGAGGCGGGAAAGAATCGGATAGCCCTTGTGTTCGAGCGGGCGGGTTTCCCACCAGATCTTGCGCGGGTCGGCCACGACGCCGGCACCCATGCAGAGGTGGGGCACATCGCGCACGACCACGCCGGCGGGAAGGAGGTTAAGCTTGATGCCGCCCGCGGTGTGGCCGGAGTTGGCGCCACCGTTGACCTTGAGGACGACGGAGACCTGGGCGGGGGTGCCGCGCAGCTCGTCGGCGACTTCCGGGATGAGGCGGCCTTTGCCTTCATCGCCGAGTGAAATGCCGACGTCGGCAATCAGTTGGCTCGAAAAGGGGTTCAGTGACATGGTTCGCTTTGCAAGCGAAGCCGGCGATGACCCCGTTTGCCGAGAATGGAAAACGCAACCGGGCCGGGGAGGGCAAACAAAAAACCGGCCGCACGGCGGCCGGTTGTGTCATGGCGGAAATGCAGGGCGGGGTCGCCGACCCCGCCTGACGAAAACCGTGCGACAGCCGTTGCGGGGTCAGCGACCCCGCCCTACAAATCATCCGTTCTTCCGAGTGGAGACCTCGATAACGTCGTGGGGGGCGGCTTCTTTCTGGCCGGCGGGGCTGACGCGGATGTAGCGGGCCTTGGCGCGAAGGGTGTCGAGATCCTTGGCGCCGAGGTAACCCATGCCGCTTTGGACGCCGCCGATGAGATTGCCGAGGGCGTCGTCGACGGAACCGGAGACTTCCTTGAGGGCCTCGATACCCTCGGCGGTGATCTTGCGGACCTTGTCGTCCTTGTCGTGGCCGTAGCGGGCGGCGCTGCCGGCTTTCATGGCGGCGAGGGAGCCCATGCCGCGGTAGGCTTTGTAGACCTTGCCGCTGATTTCCATGATCTCGCCCGGGGCTTCGCGGCAGCCGGCGAGCAAGCCGCCAAGGATAACGGCGTCGCTGAGAGTGAGAGCCTTGACGATGTCACCCGACTTGGTGATGCCACCGTCGGCGATAGTGCGGACGCCTCGCCGACGGGCCGATTGGCTCGCGACGTGGAGGGCGGTGAGTTGGGGAATGCCAACGCCGGCGACGACCCGGGTGGTGCAGATGGAACCGGGGCCCTGGCCGATCTTGATGGAGTTGGCCCCGCAGTCGGCGAGGAATTCGACACCGGCGCCACTGGTGACATTGCCGGCAATGATGGTGAGTTCGGGGAAAGCGCCGCGGATCATGCGGACCATCTCGCCGACGCCGGCGGTGTGGGCGTGGGCGGAGGAGATGGCGACGGCGTCGATATGCTCGGCGACGAGGTGGCCGACGTGCTCGATGATCTGATCGCGGTCCAGTTCGCCGGTGGGTTTGCGCACCGGCGAGATGGCGGCGCCGACGACGAGGCGGAACTGGGCGTCGCGGGCGGGTTTGCGGCGGGGCTTCGACTCGCTCGTGATCTTTTCGACGTCCGAGCCGGTGACGAGGCCGCGGAGCTGGTCCTGCGCATTGACGACGAGCATCTTGTTGATGCCGACGTGGGTGTTGAAGAATTTGTCGGCGGCGGCGATCGGGTCGTTGGCGATGGCGCTCTCGGCCTCGGTGATGAGGTCGGCGCGGGCGGTCATGACTTCGGCCACTTTCTTGGAGCGGTAGCGCTCTTTGACGACGTTGCCCGAGAGCAGGCCGGCGAGTTTGCCGTCCTCGGATACGACCGGAAAGGTGCTGAAGGTGAACTTGCGCGCTTCGATCATGGCGAGGACGTCGCCGATGGTCTCACCGGGCGTTACGCTAATCGGGTCCTGAATCAGACCGTGAATGTGGCGTTTGACGCGGGCGACTTCCTTTACCTGCTCGCGGGCGGGCATGTTGTAATGGATGAGGCCCAGGCCGCCGTTGAGCGCCATTGCGATTGCCATCCGCGATTCGGTCACGGTGTCCATGTCGGACGAGACGACCGGGATCTGCAGCTTCAGCGTCTCGGAGAGG
>JAPOIC010000310.1 GCA_029979145.1 Opitutaceae bacterium | reverse complement strand
AGTTTGTCCGGAGACATGAAGGCCCGCGCGGAGACCGGCAGTGTCTTCTTCCGCCGCATCGACGGCAACGTCGAGGCCAGCACCCGCTCGGGCGACGTCATCGTTTCCCGGTGCAGCGGCTCGGTCGACCTGCGCACCCAGCAGGGCAGCGTCCGGGTCGGCACCGTGGGTGGCCGCGCGGTGTTGGAAACCGTGAGCGGCGACATCGAGGTCATGAGCGCCTATGACGTGGTCGACGCCAAGGCGGCGGACGGGGACGTGAACGCCCGGTTTGCCCGGATCGCCGGTCCGTCGCGCCTGCGCACGGGTCTGGGCAACATCACGACGATCATCAACCCAGAGGAGAATTTCAGCATCAAGGCCCGCTCGCGCTGGGGAAAGATTTTCAGCGAGATGCCGGTCGAAGCCGCGCGGGGCGGCACGGGTCGCAGTCGCTTGGTGGGCGAATACAACGGCGGCGGCCCTGAGCTCGAAGTCGAGGCGCCGGGCGGATTCGTCCGCATCAAGGGCGGCGAGCCGCTGTTTGAGATCAGTGACTGAGCCGCACTTGTGCGCTGGCGTTCGGCCGCGGGCCCGTTTGTGCTGGCCGCATGACGAACGCTTCCGCCTTTGCCGACTTGCTCGGCCATCTGAACCGCATCCACCGCCTCGAGACCGTGGCCCAACTCGTGGGCTGGGACGAGCAGGTCAACCTGCCGGCCGACAGCGCCGACTTGCGCGCCGAGCAGCATGCCGTGCTCGCCGAGACCATCCACGCTGCGGCGACAGATCCGCGCTTGGGCGAACTGATCACGCAGCTGGAGGCGACGGACCTTTCGGCTGATGAGGCCATTGTGGTCGCCGAGGCGCGGCGGGATTTTGACCGCGCGACCAAGCTGCCGGCGGCGTTTGTGCGCGAGAAGGCGGCGCAGTCCAGCGTGGGTTACCATGCCTGGGCCAAGGCGCGGGCGGCATCGGACTTCGCCAGCTACGTGCCGGTTTTGGAGAAGAATCTCGAACTCGCGAAGCAGGAGGCGGCTTACCTCGGCTGGGGCGACCGGCCCTACGACTACATGATCGACAAGCACGACCCGGGCATGTCGGCCGCGGTGATCACCAGGTTGTTTTCCGAGCTGAAGGTGGAGCTGGTGCCGATGGTGCGCCAGATCACGGAGTCGTCCGTGAAGCCACACCGGGAACTGCTGCGCGGCTTTCCGGTGGAAGGCCAACGGGCTTTCCTGCGCGAGGTCACAGAGAAGCTCGGCTTCAACTACCGACGGGGCCGGATCGACGTGTCGCTGCATCCGTTCTGCTCCGGCTCTGGCGCGGACATCCGCATGACGACCCGGTTCAAGGAAGACGAGCCGCTTGACTCGCTGTTCAGCTCCATCCACGAGACCGGTCACGGCTTGTATGAGCAAGGGCTGCCTCTGGCGCATCACGCCACGGCCCTGGGTCGCGCCGCGGGCATGGGCGTGCACGAATCGCAAAGCCGCTTGTGGGAAAACCAAGTGGGCCGCGGGCGCGCCTTCTGGCGGCACTTTGAGCCGCGGTTCCGCGAGACGTTTCCGGCGCAGACGGCCGGCGTGTCGTCGGACGACCTTTACCTCGCGGTGAACGCCGTGGCGCCGACGCTGATTCGCGTCGATGCCGACGAAGTCACCTACAACCTGCACATCATCCTGCGGTTCGAGATCGAACAACGGCTGTTCAATGGCACGCTCGAGGTGCGCGATCTGCCGGCCGCGTGGAACGCCGCGGCGAAGGAGTTGCTCGGGCTGGTGCCGGACAACGACCGCACGGGCGTGTTGCAGGACGTGCACTGGAGCGACGGCGCCTTCGGTTACT
>JAPOIC010000207.1 GCA_029979145.1 Opitutaceae bacterium | reverse complement strand
GTGACCGTGATCACGAAGCGCTCGAACCACATGCCGATGTTCACGAAGATCGAGATCACGAACAGCACGGTCGGGTTGCGGCGCAGCTGCCGGAACCAGAAGAACTGGGGGCTGATCACGTTGCACGAGACCATGATCCAGTAGGCCCAGGCGTAGGGGCCGAACGCGCGGTTGATGAACGCGAACTGCTCGTATTGCACGCCGGAGTACCACGCGATGAAGAACTCCATCGCGTAGGCGTAGCCGACCATGGTGCCGGTCAGCAGCAGCACCTTGGCGATGTTGTCGAGGTGGTTGAGCGTGATCAGGTCTTGGAGACCAAGCCACTTGCGCGCCGGGATCATCAGCGTCAGCACCATGCCGAAGCCGGAGAAGATGGCGCCCGCGACAAAGTAAGGCGGGAAGATGGTCGTGTGCCAGCCGGGGATCAACGAGACGGCGAAGTCGAACGACACGATGGTGTGCACCGAGAGCACGAGCGGCGTGGCCACACCCGCGAGGATGAGGTAGGCCATCTCGTAGTTGCTCCAGTGACGGTTCGATCCGCGCCAGCCCATCGCGAAGAAGCCGTAGAGGCTCGCGCGGAGCTTGTTGCCGGCCTTGAAGAACCGGTCGCGGAGCACGGCGAGATCGGGGATCAGGCCGATATACCAGAAGAGCACGGACACCGTGCCGTAGGTCGAGACCGCGAACACGTCCCATTCCAGGGGCGAACGGAAGTTCTGCCAGATGGCGTTGTAGTTCGGCAGCGGGAAGAGGAACCAGGCATACCAGACGCGGCCGACGTGGAAGACCGGGAAGATCGCGGCGCAAACCACCGCGAAGATGGTCATGGCCTCGGCGGCGCGGTTAATGGACGTGCGCCACTTCTGGCGCAGCAGGCAGAGAATGGCCGAGATCAGGGTGCCGGCGTGGCCGATACCGATCCAGAATACGAAATTGACGATCGGCCAACCCCAGTTGACCGGATTGCGATGGCCCCACACGCCGACGCCGGTGGCGACGAGGTAGATGATGCCCACCACCGTGAAGGAGGCGACGAAGGCGGAGACGGCGAAGCACCACCACCACCAAGCGGGGGTCTTGCCCTCGATGATGCCGCAGATCTTCTCCGTGATCCAGTTGAGGCTCCGGTGATTCTCGACCAGCGCGGCGCGAGGGAGCTCCGCCGGTTTGACCTCGGCGAGCAGGGCCGCCGCGGCGGGCGTAGTTTCAACGGTATGAGCCATTAGCTAAGTCCTCCAAAGCGGTTCTGGCCGGCCACGGCGCCGTGGTGACCTTCGGCCGCGGGGGCCGCGTCGTGCGATTCGCCGTGGTGCAACTCCTCGCCGTGCCCTAACCCATGCGCCGCCGGATGATTCTTGGCCGCGTTTTCCTGACGGCTGAACGGCAGCTTGTGGTAGTCCGGCATGTGCGGGTTCGGGTTGCGCAGCTTGCCGAGGTAGGTGGTGCGGGGGCGGATGTTGAGGTAGCCGAGCAAGGCGTAGTCCTGCTCACGCTCCTTCGCCTTCGCGACCTCGCTCTCGGGATCAAGAATGTTGCCGAAGGCAATGGCTTCGGTGGGGCAGACCTGCTGGCAGGCGACCTTGATGGTGCCGTCCGGCACGGCCACGTCGCCGGGGCGACCGGCCTTGGCCATCTTCACCTTGTGCTGGATCTTGCCGTTCTCGATGCGCTGCACGCAGTAGGTGCACTTTTCCATCACGCCGCGCATGCGGACCGAGACCTGCGGGTTCTTTACCATCTTGAGCAGCTCGGGCATGCCCTGCGGGCCGACGGGGCCGAGGTAGAGCTTGTCGAGCTCGCGGTCGTTCCAGTCAAAATAGTTGAAGCGACGGACCTTGTAAGGGCAGTTGTTAGCGCAATAGCGCGTGCCGATGCAGCGGTTGTAGGCCATGACGTTGAGGCCTTCCTCGTCGTGCACGGTGGCATTGACGGGGCAGACGGTCTCGCAAGGGGCCAGCTCGCACTGCATGCAGGCGACCGGTTGCAGCGAAACCTGCGGATCCTCGGGGATCTCGCGGTTGCCGCTGCGCTCGCCGCCGAACATGTCGGCCATCGCGCGACTGTCGGCGCGGCCGTCGGAATAGTAACGGTAGAGGCGAATCCAGTGCATCGCGCGACCGCGGAGGGTTTGGTCGCGGCCGACGATCGGGATGTTGTTCTCAGCCTGGCAGGCCACCACGCAGGCGTTGCAGCCAATGCAGGTATTGAGGTCGATGCTCATGCCCCACTGGTGCGTGCCGGTAAAGTCGGGAGACTCGTAGAGCGAATTGCCGCGGGGGGTCAGCGTGGCCTTGTCGGCGGTGCTGAGTCTTTCACCACTCTCGCCGTAGATCGGCGGGCTGTGGGCCTCGAGGCCGATCTTGTCGACGTAGGCCAGACCGACGCCGCTGGGATCCTGAACTTCGTCGTGGTTGGCCTCGCGCACGAGGTCACGACCTTCCATCGACCAGTGCTCCTGCGTGCTGGCAAGGCGGACGCGCTCGCCGGTCAGCCGGAGCGAGGCGCCGATGGCGTAGTCGGGCGAACCGGTGGTGCGAAGGGCGTAGGCGTTGAAACCGGAGCCTTCACCGATGCGGCCCGTGACTGTGCGGCCGTAGCCGACGGGGAGCACGATGGTGTAGTTCGAAAGACCGGGCTGAATGTGCACCGGGCCGCCCAGCGAGCGGCCGTTGACGGTGACTTAGCCAAACGGAGCCATTTCCATGCCGCGGTCGGAATCAGCCAAGTGCACGCGGGCAACCTGAATGGCGGACTCGGTCGGGCTGAAGCCCAGCTCCTTGGCGAGACGCGGGCTGACGAGGATGGCGTTTTCCCAAGTGATCTTCGTGATCGGGTCCGGGCATTCCTGCAGCCAGCCGTTGTTATTGAACCGGCCGTCATCGGCCTTGTGATCGGTGGCGAAACGCACCTCGAGGTTCGAAACTGACAGGGCCTCCGGCGCCGGGGCGCTGCGGAACAGGCCGGCGGTGCCCTTCAGGTCGAAGGTCACCTTGACGACCGGATATTCCGAACCGGCAATCAGACCGTCGTGCAGGAAGCGGCGGAAGGTCGTCTCGGCATCCGCCCCACCTGCCAGTTGGCCGATGGTGGCATGCACGAGCGAATAAGGGTCGGAGTTGGCCTCGCCCAAAATGAGCGCGAGCACTTCGAGTTCCGTCAGACCGCCAAAGAGCGGCAGAATCATCGGCTGCACCGGGACGACCGTGCCGTCGACCGTGCGGGCATCGCCCCACGACTCGAGGTAATGCGCGGCCGCGAGATGCGTGCCGGCGGCCTGCGAGGTCTCGTCGACGTAGTAGCCGTAGCGAATGACATTCGCCACCGATTGTTGCAGCGCGGTCCAATTGAGATCGGCCGGGGCGTTGTAAGCAGGATTGCCACCAAGCACCACGAGCGACTGCACGGAACCAGCCTTGATCGCTGCCGCGAGGTCGCTGATCGAAGCCGCAGACGACTCATCGACGGCCACGAAGTCGACCGTGTGACCGATGTTGCCGAGCGCAGCGTTGAGCGCGTAGGCGATGGCGTGGACGGCCGCGGGCTGATGCGCACCGGCGACCACGATCGACTCACCGCGGTGGTGCTTCAGATCCTCGGCACAGGCGGCGAGCCATTCATCACGACGCGGGAAATCGAGCCCCTGGGCAAGCGCGTCGAGCGGCGAAGCCCCCATGACCTTGTTGGCCAGGGCTGCAGCGAAGGCCAGCATGTGGCTGCTCGCGAGGCGCAGGCGGTGGTCGGCCATCGAGCCGGTGAGCGTGAAGGCGCTCTCGGCCACGTAGAGGCGGTTCATCGGGTCGTCGCGCTTCACGACCTTGCGGCCCTTCGCGAACGAACGGGCGTAGTAAAGGCTGCCGCTTTCCGCATGGAGGAAGTCGGCGTCGATCGAAACGACGCGCTTCGCATTGGCGAAACGGTAGAGCGGCTTCACCGCGCGACCGAAGGCAGCCTTGGCGGCGGCGACGGGCGGTTCGTCCGTCAGCGGCTCATACTCG
>JAPOIC010000193.1 GCA_029979145.1 Opitutaceae bacterium | reverse complement strand
CGGGTCGGCATCTCTCAAAAGATCGCGACCGGTGCGACGCTCGACCTGACCAGCAGCCTCGATCGCAGCTTCACGAACAACACGTTCGCCACGCTCAACCCGGCCTACAATGCCGACCTTTCCCTCGCCATCTCTCAGCCGCTCCTCAAGGGCGCCGGCAGCACCGTCAACCGCGCGGCCATCAAGCGCGCCGAGATCGGCGTCGACATCGCCAGCCTGAACTACAAAGGCCGCGTGCTGCAACTCGTCCGCGACACTGAGGCCGCCTATTACAACCTCGTCTACGGCCGCGAACAGCTGAAGGTCCGCAAACTCAGCCTCGACCTCGCGGAGAAGCTCTACGACGAAAACCAGACCAAGAAGAACACCGGCGTCGCCACCGACCTGGACGTCCTCCAAGCCGAGGTCGGCGTCGAGAACGCCCGCCGCAACGTCCTGCTCGCCGAGCAGACCGTCGCCGACGCCGAGGACGCCTTGCTCAACCTCATCGGCCAATTCGAATTTGGGTCCAGCCTCGGCGAGGTCACCCTCCCCGCCACCGCGACCTTCAAGCCCGACTTTGAACTTTCCTACCGCCTCGCGCGCGACAACCAACCCGACTACCTCGCTGCCACCGAATCGCTCAAGCAACTGCAGATCGACGCCTACGCCGCGAAGCGCAACCGCCTCCCGACCCTCAACCTTGACGGTGCCATGGGTTACAACACCCGCGACAGCAGCTCCGACCGCGCACTGGACCGCCTGCCCGATGGCGACGGCTACGCGTGGCAGGTCGGCCTCAGCCTCCGGGTGCCGTGGGGCAACCGCTCGGACAAGGCCCGCTATAACTCCGCGCTCAACACCCTCCGTCGCGAAGAGACCCGCGTGAGGCAGATCGAGCAGAATCTCGTGGTGCAGGTCCGCAATGCCGTGCGCGCCGTCGAAACCAACCTCGAGAGCGTGTCCATTTCCCGCAAGGCCACCGAGCTAAGCGAAAAACAATACGAGTTGGAGAAGGCCCGCTTCGACGCCGGGCTGTCGACCAGCCGTCGTGTTTTGGAAGCGCAGGATGACCTTGAGACCGCCCGCGTGGCGGAGTTGCAGGCCCGGGTCAACCTGCGGACCGCGATCGCCGAGCTCAACCGCCTCGACGGCAGCTCCCTGGGCATCTACCAGATCGCCCTCTGAGCCCCCGCATGTCCGCCTCTCTTCGCCTCCAGGCCGGTTTGCGCCTGGCGCTATTTGGCTGGTTCATCGTCGCCGTCGCCGTCGGACGCCAGGAGCTGCTGCTGCGCCTGCCCCAACCGGTGCTTCCGGCGCTCGTGCTATCCCTCACCGCCCTGCTGGTGATTCTCTGCCGCCGCGTGACGCCTCTGCGCGAGCATCTGGATCAACTCGATTTGCGCTGGTTCCTCATCCCCCACCTCACCCGTTTCGTGGGCATCTGGTTTCTCGTGCTGCATCAACGCGGGATCATGCCCGAGGCCTTCGCGGTCCCGGCCGGCTGGGGTGACATCGTCACCGCCGCCCTCGCCGGGCTGATCCTAATCCTGCCGCTGGCCCCGGCCACGCGACGACGGGCCGTGACCATCTGGAATGCGGTCGGACTCGTGGACCTGCTCTTCGTGGTGGCCACGGCCGCCCGCCTAACCCTCGCCAGCTCCACCGGTATGCAGGTGATGGGCTACCTGCCGCTGAGTTTGCTCCCCACTTTCCTCGTGCCCATTTTGCTGGCTTCGCACCTCGTGCTTTTTTCCCGATTGGCGGCAACGGAAGCCAGCGAGGCGCGCTGACGCGCAAATCAGCCGGCGAAGAGCGTTGCCACGTCGACCTTCGCCGCCGGCAGTCGCCGGTGTTCGGGCAATTGCGTGCGAAACCAAGTCAGCTGCTTTTTCACCAGCGCCCGCGTGTTGCGGGAAATGGTTGCCGCCAGTTCAGCGGTCTCTGCTTTTCCCGTCAGGCACGCGATGACTTCGCGGTAGCCAATGGCTCCGGCGGCGCTGGCATTTGACTCGATTCCCTGCAGGAGGAGCGCCTGCACTTCAGCCACCAGGCCGGCCGCCAGCATTTGCTCAACCCGCCGCGCAATCCGCTCATTCAGGTCATCCCGATCGCGCACGAGCTCAACGAGCCGCACATCAAAATCGGCAAACGGTCCCGGCTGTGCCAGGAAGGCCGCGCGCAATTCCACAAACGTGCGCCCTGAAGCCAGGCATCGCTCCAAGGCGCGCGTAACCCGGCGCGGATTCGCGGTGTCGAGGCCCTCCAACCCGCCCGGATTCAGCCGGTGTAACTCAGCGAGCGCGGCCTCGGCCTCCAGCGCGGCCACTCGTTCGCGCACATCCGCGGGCACTGCAACGTTGTCCACCACGGGACCAAAAAACGCCTTGAGATAGAATCCGCTTCCGCCGGTCACCAACACCGGTCGACCACGCGCCACGACGCCCTCGACCGCGGCTCTCGCCAGCTCGACATAGCGGGCTATGTCCATCGGCTCGGCCGGCGCACATACATCAATCAAGTGATGCGGCACCCGACCCAATTCCTCACGGGTAGGCTTGGCCGTGCCGATGTCCATGCCGCGGTAGAACAGTAGCGAATCGCACGATACGATCTCCGCGCCGTGACGCTCCGCCCACTGCAGCGCGATCTCGGTCTTGCCCACGGCAGTGCAGCCGGTGAGGACGAAGAGGACGGGCTTCCGGGTCATGGCATCCCCCGTTGTGCCCGCCCGGCGCGGTGTTACAAGCGCGTGATTTCGCCGCGACTAGCCGCGCAAAGCGCTCGCCCGCGCAGTCTTGGGCATTCAACCTGCCGCTGGCTTGAAAACCCGATTCATCTTTAATCCGAAATCCGGCCACAACGCCCGCAACCCCCACTTGCTGCACCGCGCCCGGGCATTCATCCGGGAGCATCAGCTCGACGCCGAGGTCGTGGCGACCACCCATCCCCTCCACGCCACCGAATTGGCCCGAGAGGCGGTGGCGCAAGGGTGCGGCACCGTGGTGGCAATCGGCGGCGACGGCACCATGAACGAAGTCGCCGCCGCGCTGGTCGGCACCCCGGCCACCCTCGGTTTGATCCCCTGCGGCTCGGGCAACGGCCTCGGTCGCTACCTCGGTATTCCCGGGCCGGGTCGCGGCGCGTTTGCCAATTTGCTGCGCGGACGGGTCCGCACCATCGACACCGGAACCGCCAACGGCCGTGCCTTTTTCAACGTGATGGGTTTGGGCTTCGACGCCGAAATCAGCGACCGCTTCGCCCATGTATCGCGCCGGGGCTTCAGTGCCTATGTGCGCACGACCCTTGCGGCCTGGCGCAGCTACCAGCCGCCGGAAGTGATCATTAGCGCCGCCGGCCAGGAACTGCGCGAACGCGCGTTCATTCTCTCCGTCGCGAACTCCGACCAATTCGGCAACGACTGCTTCATCGCCCCGGAGGCCAAGGTGGACGACGGCCAGCTCAACCTCACCGTCTTGCGCCCGGTCAACCTGCTTCAGGCCGTGCCGCTCGGTTGGCGGCTGTTTCGCCGCAGCGTGCACCGCAGTCCGCACGCAGTCACGCTCGCGGCCAGTCGCTTCGTCATCAGCCGCGCGGCCCCGGGGTTGATCCACACCGACGGCGAGCCGTTTGCCACCGACGCCGAGGTGACCGTCGAGGTCAAACCGGCGAGCCTGCGGGTCTTGGTTCCAGCCGGAGACTAGACCTTGCTTCGCGCACAGACGCGATCGCGTCCACCCGCCTTCGCCGCGTAAAGGGCCTCATCCGCCGCCTTGACCAAAGCTGCACCGTCGGCGCCATCACCGGGGAACACCGCCACGCCCATACTCAAGGTAATGGGCAGGCTGACTCCCTGAGCCGCCACGGACGTACTTCGCACCCGATCCGCCAGGCGTTGCGCCAGGTCCAGCGCCATCGGCATGTCCGCCTCGAGCACCACGATCGCGAACTCCTCGCCGCCGTAGCGCATGATGAGGTCGACATTGCGCAGGCCGGCTTGCAGGCGTTGGGCCACTTCCCGCAGCACGGCGTCGCCCGTCGGATGGCCATGGGTGTCATTCACCCGCTTGAAATGGTCGATATCGGTGAGAATCAGCGCAAAACTCCGGCCGAAACGGCGCGAACGGTCGATTTCCTCGGTCAACGTCTGGTCGAACACCCGCCGGTTGAGCAAGCCGGTCAGCGCATCGCGCGTGGCCAACCGGCGCAGCTCATCCAGGGTTTCGCCCAGCTTGAGTGCGTAGCGCACCGAGCGCTCGAGCAGCTTGGCGTTGATCTCGCCCTTGATCAGGTAATCCAGCGCCCCGGCATTCATGGCCTGGACGTCGACGTCGGTGCCAGTTTCCGCTGTGAGAAAAATGATCGGCACCCGGCAGCCCTGTGCCGTGGCCTCGCGGATCAATTCCAAACCATCGTGGCCTCCGAGGCGAAAATCCAGCAGACACGCATCATAGCCG
>JAPOIC010000204.1 GCA_029979145.1 Opitutaceae bacterium | reverse complement strand
GTCCTGATCGTGGAGGAAGGCGTAGGTGACGAGGGTCCAGATCTTGCCGGAAAGGATGTCATCCGGGCTCAGTGCCAGCAGGTTGATGAAGGCACGGCCGATATCGAACCAACGGAGAAATACCAACTGCAGGAGAAAGCCCGCGACCGTGGCCGCGATCAGCCACACCACCACCGACGTATGCGGCTGGCGGTAGTCATCCCGCATGTAGGAACGATCAGATAACATGTGCCCGCATCTAAATCACGCGTGGGGGCGAATTCAAGCCAGCGGAACCGTTTCTTTCGGTTGCCGTGGCCGGCGCCTGGGGCACTATGTCGTAAATCGTTCGGATCACCGCTTGACAGCAGCCGGATGTTTCCTTTCTCAATCGCGCGTCGTATGGCCAACAAAGCAGACAAATGGGCGGAAAACGTAGGCGGCAAGTTCTACGTCGATCAGCAGTGCATCGATTGCGACCTCTGCCGTGAAACGGCTCCGGCCTTCTTCACCCGTCACGACGAAGGTGGCTACTCGTTTGTCCACAAGCAGCCGACCCCCGAGGAAGAGGCCGGCCTCTGCATGGAAGCCCTCGAAGGGTGCCCGGTGGAAGCCATCGGCAATGACGGCGACGAATAAGCGTCACGTTCCACCCCCTTGTTCAGCCCGGCTACTGCCGGGCTTTTTTTGTGCCCGGTTATCGGGGCGAAGTAGCCACCGCCTTCGTTGGTTAAGTAGAATGTAAAAATAAAATAACCAATCCTTGTTTTTCGTCCATCGCTTGTTACGCGTGATGTCGATGAGGATGTTCGCATTTGCCTTCGGACTTACGGCCGCCGCGACGGCGCAGACGACTGTGGATCTGCCGAAAGTGGTGGTAAATGCTCTGCGCGTCGCCAACCCCGAACCGGCGGACACTTTTGCCATGCCGGTAACGGCGCTGCGGTTTGAGCCGCAGGTGGACGTGCAGGGCCGCAATTTCGCCGAGAGCCAGGCCGATGTGAGCATTCGCGGCGGTATTTTTGAGAACACGGGGTTTCGCGTTGGAGCGGTCACGTTGCTCGATCCGCAAACGGGGCACTACTTCGCCGAGGTGCCGGTGGCTCCGGCCATGCTGGCGACGCCGGCAATTCTGACCGGGGCGGACAACGCCACGGGCAGCACCAACGTCACCGTCGGCACGGTGGCCTATGGTTGGAAGCCCATCCGGCGAGTCGGTCGGATTTCGGTCGGTGCCGGCACCCACGGTTTGCGCCTGGCTGACTTCTATCAAGGCGTCGCAGCCAATGCCGGCGCGGGCGGGACGTGGGCGGCGGACATATCGTATGCCGTGTCGACGGGTGACGGGACGCAGCCCTATGGCGATCACGACTTTTCGCGCGTCGCCGGGCGGGTGCAGTTTCGGACCGCCGAGGCACAGACTGATGCGTTCATCGGTTACCAAGCCAAATTCTTTGGCTGGCCGAACCTGTACACCCCTTTTGGCGTGAATGAGACGGAGAATCTCCAGACGACGCTCGCGGTGCTTAATCATCGTGTGAGCAGGCGCGACGGCGGTCATGTCGAGGTGGGAGTCTATGCGCGGAGAAACAAGGACGACTACGAATACAACCGCCTCATCCCGGGGCAGTTCAACCCCTACCAGCACGAGAGCCGTGTCACCGGACTGGCCGTGGATGGGCGAGAAGTGGTGGATACTTGGGCTTGGCGTTACCGGCTCGAAGCAATTGGCGACAAGCTGGACAGCCCTTCCCTGCCCGCGGGCCGTTACTCGAGCCGCGATCTTTACAAGGCGAGCTTGGTGGCCGAGCACGAATGGTCGGCGGCGGCAGGTGGTCGCTGGACCGCTGGACTGGGCGGCACGTGGGACGATTCCAACCGGGGGGCAGGGCGCGCCTCGCCGGTGGCCGAAGTCACGCGGCACTTCGCGCCGGGCATGACGTGGCAGCATGTCACCTTGGGTTACAGCGAGGCCACGCAGGTGCCCACCTACACGGCTTTGAATTCTGCGACGGGTTCGGGCCTGTTTCGCGGCAACCCGAATGTGGGACGCGAGGTCAGCCGCAATCTCGAGCTTTCCGGGTCACTGCTGCACGGCGGGTGGGAGATCGACGGTGCGTTGTTTGTGCGTCAAGACGACGGACTGGTGGATTGGACCTACCGCCAGGGGGTGACGGCGCGCACGGCCAACCCGGTCGATATTCGCACGACTGGTTTCGAAGTGGTGGCCCGGCGCGACTTCAAGCGCGGATCAATCACGTTGGGCTACACCGCCCTGACCAAGGACGCTGACTACGGCGCGGCCACCATTGATGCCAGTTTTTATGCGCTGAATTACGCGCGCCACCGCCTCACGGCCGCCCTCGTCTGGCGTCCCACGGAACAGTGGGAACTGCGAATGGACAACGAAGCTCGCCTGCAGGCTAAGAACAGCTTGCGCACGATGGGCGGTGACGAAGCCTTGCTCACCGCGCTCGCGCTGATTTGGCACCCACCGGGCGTCGAGCGGCTGGAGCTCTCCCTGCAGGCGGATAACCTCTGGGATTCGGACTATCAGGAAGTGCCGGCAGTGCCGGCGTCCGGTCGGCAGGTGGTGGTGGGCGCCGCCTATCGCTGGTAAGAGCTTGCGGTTTGACAAGTATGCGACGCGGCGGGTTGCTGCTGGCATGCAGAACAATCCCCTTCTCGACCCGTCGTTCGAAATTCACTGGCAGGCGTTTAAATCCGAGCACGTAGAACCCGCCGTGAGCGCGGCCTTGGCTGGAGCCGAGGCCGCGGTGCAGGCCATTGCGAACCAGCCGGTGGATGGCGTGACGTTCGAGAGCACCTTTCTTGCGCTGGAAAAGTCCCGTGAACAACTCGGGATCGTTTGGAATTACGTCACGCATTGGCAATCCGTCGGCGACAGCCCGGCGCTGCGCGAGGCGTACAACCTGATGCTGCCGAAGGTCACGGCGTTCTACGCCTCGGTGCCGTTGAACACCGCGTTGTGGCAGCGCCTTAAGGCGTTTGCCGAGAGTCCGGCCGCCGCGGCGGTCACGGGCATTCACCGTCGCCTGCTGGACGAAACGCTGGCCGACTTTCGCCAAGCGGGCGCGGATTTGCCCGACGAGAAGCGCAAACGCCTCGAGGCGCTGCAGTCCGAGTTGGCGCAGGTCACGCAAAGGTATTCCGAGAACGTGCTCGATTCCACCAACGCCTGGGAACTGATCGTCAACGAAGAAGCGCGACTCAAGGGCCTGCCGGCGCATGCCAAGGCCGCCGCCCGGAAGTCGGCCGAGGCCAAGGGCAAGGACGGCTGGCGTTTCACGCTGCATCAGCCGTCGCAGGAACCGTTCATGACCTATGTCGAGAACGCCGACCTGCGCCGCCAGATGTGGGAGGGTGCCATCACGATCGGTGGTAAGGCGCCGCACGACAACACCGAGCTGATCCGCCAAATCCTGCGCCTGCGCGCCGAGAAGGCCGCGCTGCTGGGCAAGGCCTCATTTGCCGACATTGAGATTGAGCGACGCATGGCGAAGACCGGTGCCAAGGCGTTGGAGTTTGTCACGGATCTCCAGACGCGAACCCAGAAGGCATTCGAGGCCGACACGGCTGAGCTCGAGGCGTTCAAGGCGGCCCAGACGGAGAGCGCGGCCGCGCCGCTGGCTCCGTGGGAAGTGGGCTATTGGCCGGAAAAGCTGCGCCAGTCCAAGTATGCTTTTGATGAAGAGGAACTGAGGCCCTATTTCCCGATGGATCGGGTCATCGCCGGCTTGTTCGACCTGGTGCACCGTGTATTCGGCCTCGTCGTGAAACCACGCGCCGCCGGGGCGGTGGAGGTGTGGCACGAGGAAGTGTTGTTCTATGACTTGTTCGATACGGCGGGCGCTCATCTGGGCTCGTTCTACTCCGATTGGCATCCGCGTGAGTCGAAGCGTAGCGGCGCGTGGATGAACTACCTCCGCACGGGTGCTCCGCTACCCGGTGGCGGCCGTGAGCCGCACCTCGGGCTGATCTGCGGCAATATGACGCCGCCGGCAGATGGTCGCCCGGCGCTGCTGACCCATCGCGAAGTGGAAACGATCTTCCACGAGTTTGGTCATCTCCTGCATCATCTTTGCGGAAATGTTCCCCATCGTAGTCTAAATGGTGTAAATGTGGCTTGGGACTTTGTGGAACTACCTTCGCAAATTATGGAAAACTGG
>JAPOIC010000034.1 GCA_029979145.1 Opitutaceae bacterium | reverse complement strand
GCGCCTTCGCCGAGGGCTTTGAGGAAGGCCTTCGAGCCCGAGTGCGCGATCGTGCCGAGGTTTCGCACCAGCTCTTCGCGCGTCATCCCGATGCCGAAGTCCTGGATCGTGATGCGCTTCGCCTTGTCGTCGGTCGTGACGTTGATCTCGAGGTCGAGCTTGTCGTCGAAGACGTCCTTCTCGTTCAGCTGCAGGTGGCGGAATTTCTCAAGCGCGTCGGACGCATTGGACACCAGCTCACGGACGAAGATTTCCTTCTCCGTGTAGAGCGAGTGGATGACGATATTGAGCAGCTGCTTGATCTCGGCTTGGAACTCGAATTTTTGCGGAGTGGCGGCGGGTTGGGTCATGGCAATGGGTTTTGAAAAAGGGGTCCAAATTTTACCGGCTCGCCGGAAAAATCAAGTGCCAGTCCGGCAGAAATTCCACTCGGCGCTCAGCGGCGTCGGGCGTCGGGCTTGGGGTGGCCGCCGGGGCCCCAGCCGTCGGTGCGGGTGGAGACTTGGGCGAGCGGCTCGAAGGCGTAGTCTATCCCGGAGGGCGTAACGGTGAAGACCTGAAAGCCCAGGCGCGCGTCGCCATCGGGCCATCGGTCGGCCCATTGGGCGAAAGCGGTGGAGGCGCCGAAGCAATAGGTGAGTCCGTCGAAGCTCAGGGGCGGGCGGCGGCAATGGATGTGTCCGGAAAGGACGTGCGTCACACCGGCCGCCTTGTAGGCTTGGGTCAGGTGGCGGCGCTGGGCGGGATCGGCGGAAAAATACCAGTCGAGGTAGCCGACGGCGTCAGTGATGTCGCGCGGCGGATCGTCTGGCGTGTCGGTAAACAGCGGGTAGTGGTTCAGCATCACGTGCGCGCGGGCCGGGGACAGCGTGGAGAGGGACGCGAGCCAGGTTTCGAGCTCGGAGGCGGCGGGCAGGGGGGTGCCTTGAATGATTTCGTAGCAGCCGCTGAAGCGCACGCCGCGGTGCACGAAGCTCCACGTGAGCGGGCCGATGCCGTCGCAGTAGGCTTCGAGTTGCGCGGTGGTGACGTTGCACGCGACATCATCGCGGTCGTCGCGCGCGCCCTGCCGGTCGGTGTGCTTGTTGCCGGTGTCCATGTTACCGGGCACGCAGTGCCAGGGAATCCCCAGCGCCTCGAGCGCCTCGCGGCTGCTGGCGAATTCGAAGGGGTTCAAGTTGCCGTCGCGGGTAATGTCGCCGCCGACGAGCACGAGGTCGGGAGCGAGGGCGAGGATCTGCGCGGCGGCGGTCGTCCAATTATCGACGAAAGCCGGGGTGAACCGGTAGGAATCCGGCGAGCCGAGGTGGATGTCCGTGACGTGGACGAAGCGCCAGGAATCTCTGCTCATTCGTCCGGCCCGGACGTGCGTCCGGCGAAGGTCACGCTGTCGAGTTCGAGGCGGTTGGCGTCGACGATTTCGAACAGCACCTCAAACTTGCCGCCGTCCCAGACGTAGTCCTTGCGCAGGTTGTCCCACGCGGCGTAGGCGGCGTCGCCGGTGACGCGAATCTGCCGCCAGCCCGAGACTTTTTCCGCGTGGCGGACCTTGGCGATGAAATCGGAGAGGCGGCCCTTGGTCTTGACGACGTGTAGCTGGAGTTCACCGGGCGCCTCCGCACGGGCCTGTTCGAGCAGGTCCTCGCCGGCGGCGGCCGCGGGGGCGAGCCCGAGGCCGAGGAAGGCGAGGAGACTGACGAAGCGCAGCGTCATCGCTGGTCGGTCTCGTCCTCTTCGATGGGCTCGACGTGGGCGAGATGGCGGTCATCGCCGCGTGGGCCGCGGAGCACGCGCAGGATGCAGAAGATGAAGAGGGTCGTGACGAAGCCGACCGAGAGCAGCATGTTGATCCAACCTCCGGTAGTCATGGTGAGTCCTTAGTTTTGGTTCTGCCGGTCCCAATTCTTGCCGGCGATGTTGACGAGGAAGAGGGTGAAGGCGGTCATGATTACGATCCAGCCGACGCTCAGGCGGGCGACCGGGCTGGCCGCCACGTGGGTGCCGTCGGCGTCGGTGCCGCCGATGAGGTCGCGCACGTAGCCGGTCGGGTTGAATTGCGGGTCGCTGAACGAGTAGTTCCAGCCGAAGACATTTTGCAGCATGAACAGCGTGAATATGATCAACAGGAACGCCGGGGTCACATACTTGATGATGAATTTGAACACGTCGGGGATGCGCATCTCGGCACCCTCGTGCGCGATCTCCCAGCCCTTTTTGATGCCGAGCCCCCAGCCGAAAATGATCACGAGGATGGTCGCCTGGATGAACAGCATCACAGTGCCGACCCAGAAATCGATCGTGTCGAGCGCCTTCAGGTCCTTGGAGAAATACCAGATGAACATCGTGCCGATGGC
This sequence comes from Opitutaceae bacterium, assembly GCA_029979145.1. Lineage (GTDB taxonomy): Bacteria > Verrucomicrobiota > Verrucomicrobiia > Opitutales > Opitutaceae > Cephaloticoccus. The sequence goes on along the minus strand of JAPOIC010000034.1, from coordinate 10,606 downwards.
GGTCACGAAGCCGAGCATGGCGACTGATTGCTTGCGGTTGATGTGCAGGCCTTCCTCGAGGAACGCGATGCCCGGCTGGAGCATCGAGAGCGAGCTGGTGATGGCGGCGAGGAAGAGCAGGAGGAAGAAGATCGATGCGAAGATCGGGCCGCCGGGCATGTGGGCGAAGACCTGCGGCAGCACGTTGAAGCCCAGGCCGAAGGTGCCCTGGCCGACGATGCCGGCCGCGCCGAGGAAGATGAAGGCCGCGGGCACGGTGATGAGGCCGCCGAGGCCGACTTCGCAGAATTCGTTGGCGGCGGAGGCGGTCAGACCGCTGAGCACGACGTCGTCGTTGCTTCGCAGGTAGCTGGCGTAGGTGATGATCACGCCGAAGCCGACGGAGAGGGAGAAGAAGATCTGGCCGGCGGCGGCGAGCCAGAGCTGCGGGTTGCGCAGGCCCGTGGCGATGTCGCCGGGATTCCAGAGGTAACCGAGACCGGCGATGACGTTCTGGTCGGGCTTGAGCGGATCGGGCGTGCCGAGCGTCAGCACGCGGATGAGGATGATAATCGCGATGACGATGAGCGCCGGCATGGCGAATTTGCAGACCGCCTCGATGCCCTTGGAGATGCCGCGGTAAATGAAGTAGAAGTTCAGCACGTAAACGATCAGCACGAAGATGCCGACGTCACCGAGGCCGAAGTGCAGTGCCACGCCGTCCGAGCTCGCGCCGGTGAATCGCCCGAAGAACGCGCCGTAGTCCATGCCCGCCATGCTCATTTTGCCGGTGAAGGCATTGAGGGCGTAACCGAGGCACCACGCCTCGATGTAGACGTAATACATGTAGATGCAGACCGGCACGATGAAGCCGATGACGCCGAGGTATTTCGCCCACGGCTTGTTGAGCAGCACCTGGAAGATGCCGGGCGTGGAGTGGTAGCCGGCGCGGCCACCGAAACGCCCGAGGGTCCACTCGACCCAGCAGATCGGAATGCCGATGAGGAGCAGCGAGACGAAGTAGGCGATCATGAACGCCCCGCCGCCATACTGGGCCGCGAGTCCCGGGAACCGCAGGAAGTTCCCCAAGCCCACGGCGCTGCCCGCCACCGCCAGAATAACACCCAGACGTGATCCCCACGCTTCTTGTGCTTTAGCCATGGGACGCCAGCAAGACGGCGAATGCCCGGGCGGGCAAATCCCAATTGGGCGGTTTTCGGTTTGCTATGACACAACGCGCTGGTCTTCGCTCTCGGCCCGACGCGCCCGGCGCGTGACCATGAATCCGGCACCTTCCCCGACGACGCGTCCGCCCACTTTGTTCGAGTCGCTGGTGCCCGTGGTCAGTCTGGTGGTTTTTCTGGCCGGTGCCGTGATCAATGTCGACGACCTGCCGGACCTGCCGGTGATTACGCCGTTGCTGCAGTTGCTGGCGGGCATCCCGTATCTCGGTTCCGTGCTGCAGGCGTCGATCCCGGTGCACATCCCGTTGGTTGGCGCGACCATGGTGGCCGCGGTCATGAGCCTGCGGCTCGGTTGGAAATGGCGCGAGGTGGAGCAGGGGTTTGCCGAGGGCATTTTGCTTTCGCTGGGCGCGGTGCTGATTCTGCTCGTGGTCGGCGTGTTGATCGGCGTCTGGATCGCGGCGGGCGTGGTGCCGATGATGATTGTCTACGGGTTGAAGCTGTTGTCGCCGCACGTGTTCCTCTTGGCGGCCTGCCTGATTTGCGCGATCGTGGCGCTGGCGACCGGGAGTTCCTGGACGACGGCCGGCACCGTGGGCATCGCGCTGGTTGGCATCGGCGGGGCGCTGGGCGTGCCGCTGCCGATGGTGGCGGGCGCCATCATTTCGGGGGCGTATTTCGGCGACAAGATGTCGCCGCTGTCCGACACGACCAACCTGGCGCCGGCGGTGTCGGGTTCGGAACTCTTCGAGCATGTGCGCCACATGATTTACACCACCGGGCCCAGTTTCGGCGTGGCATTGCTGCTCTATTGGGTGGTGGGCCTGCGGTATGGCGGCGACGTGCACCTCGACGCCGTGAACGCAATCAGTGAGGGCATTGCCGGAGGGTTCCGTATCACGCCCTGGTTGCTCGTGCCGCCGGTGGTGGTGGTGGTGATGGTGATCAAGCGCGTGCCGGCGCTGCCGGCGCTGGCGGTCGGTGCGCTGGTCGGCGGCGTCGGCGCCAGTGCGGTGCAGGGCGTCCCCTTCGCGCGATTGCTCGGGATCGCCTATGACGGGTTTGCCGCGGAAACCGGGGTGGCGGCGGTTGACGACCTACTGAGCCGCGGCGGCATGAGCAGCATGTATGGCACGATCGGCATCATCCTGTGCTCGATGTCCTTTGGCGGCATCATGGAGCGCAGTGGCATGCTGGAGCGCATTGCCGAGGCCGTGCTCAGCCTCGCGCGCGGCACTGGCGGGTTAATCCTCGCCACGCTGGGCACCTGTCTCGGCATCAATGTGGTGGCGCCGGACCAATACCTCTCGATCGTCGTGCCGGGCCGGATGTATCGCGCCGCCTACGCGCGCGCCGGGCTGCACCCGAAGAACCTGTCGCGCTGCCTGGAGGATGCCGGCACGCTGACCTCGCCGCTCGTGCCGTGGAATTCCTGCGGCGCCTACATGTATGCGACGCTGGGTGTGTTTCCCTTCGCCTACCTGCCGTTCGCGTTTTTCAATTTAGTGAACCCGCTGGTCTCCGCGCTTTACGGTTTCACCGGCTGGACGATAGCGCGCACCCCGCCGACGCCGGCTGGGGAACCCGCGGCGCGCGACTAGGTCCGGGTTTGGGTCTGGCCAAAGCGCAAGGGCCGGCTTTCATCGACACCGCGTTGAACACCTACGATCGACACCTCCTCCGCGAGTGGCTGCAAATTCTCGGCCTCGTGCTGGCCGCGATGATCGGCCTGCTGCTGGTGCAGGTGCTCTACGACGATTTTCGGATGCTCAACGACCTGGGTGCGAGCGGCGCGGATTTCTGGGTCTACCTGTTTGTGACCCTCCCGGGCTTCCTCGCGATCGTGCTGCCGGTGGCGCTGTTGATTTCGCTGCTCTACGTGCTCGGCAAGCTGCACCGCGCCAACGAACTGGTGGCGCTGCGCGCCGCCGGCGTGGGCATTTTGCGCATCACCGCGCCGGTCTGGGCGATCGGCCTGCTGGCCTGCGGCCTGACCTGGTATCTCAACGCCAGCATCGTGCCGTGGTCGGTTGAGGCCTCGCGCTCGCTGCGCGACTCGCTGGCGTTCCGGCAGCAATCGGAAACCATGCCGGAGGACCGCATCGGGGTGGTCTCCAGCGTGGCCTTCGACAACCGCGCGGTGCAGCGGATGTGGTTCATGAACCGCTACAGCCAGTTCACGCGCAAGGGCTACGGCGTGATGGTGTCGGAGCTCGACGCCGACCGCCGCGAGGAGCGGCGCATCGTGGCAGAGGAAGCGTCCTACGACCGCGAGCAGCAGGGCTGGCTGTTTACCGACGGCCAGGAGCTGGTCTTTAATCCGGCGACGGGTGAGATGCTCGAGCCGAAGCCGTTTTTCCGGCGCTTCGTGCCGCATTACAGTGAGGACCCGCGCCTGATGTTGATCATCGACCGCAAGCCCTCGGACCTCTCGGTCTTCGAACTGCGCCGGCTGGTGAATTACTACGCCGCGGACTCGAATCCGAAAGGGTTGGTCTATGCGGTGCGCTACTTCGGACTGGTGGCCGACACGCTCGGTCCGTTGATCGTGATCGCACTGGCCATCCCTTTCGCCGTGTCGGGCGTGCGGGTGAACCCTGCGGTGGGCGTTTCAAAATCGATCGGCCTCTTCTTTCTCTACTACGTGTTCATGCACCTGGCGACGTCACTCGCGACAAAGGAAGTGATGGACCCGCTCGTGGCGGCCTGGCTGCCCAACGCCGGCATGTCAGTGATCGCACTGGGCCTGATCGCCCGCCTGCGCTGACCGCACGGCCCCTCACGCCTCGTCATCTCCGCGCCACTCCCGCGATAGTTATCCCGCGCCGGCCACCCCACTGCGATCACCCCGCTTTGGCCACTCCTACCTCCCGCTCGTCGCCCCGCGCCAGATTCCGCGGCGCCCCAGAATCTCCCGCCCGGATAAGTTAGTAACGTATTATGTTACAAATTTCCCTGTGCGATAAGCTTGGGGAAGCGGGCCTGGTAGTTACACGCGGGAGAGAATGCTAGGGCGAGCACCTGGCATTGAATCAGCTGGTGAAAAGGGTTTTGCGTAATTCCACCTTGCGTGTCCGGCCCGGCCCCCGCGGCGTTCCGACCGGATCGGTTTGTAACGTATTATGTTAAAAACTGACGCGCGCGAAGTGATTGAGGCGGAGGGGGCGTGACGCCGCCGGCGAGAGGGCGGGAGGTGGGTAGATCAGGCGCTGAACCAGCCGGCCACGAGCTCCTCGATGCGATGCCAGACGGCGTTGCTCGGCCAGAGGAGGATCGTCCAGATCGCAATGCAGTTCAGCCAGCTGAGGAAGACGGCGGCGCTGGCCATGTCCTTGATGCGTTTCGCGAGCGGATGCTGCTCCGGCCGGATGTAGTCGATGGTCCACTCGATGGCAGAGTTGAGCAGCTCGACGATGATGATCAGGAAGAGCGAGCCGATCATCACCGCGGTGGAGACAGCGTTAACGGGCAGAATAATGGCGAAGGGCGTGAGCAGGAGGGCGAAGAGCAAGTCCTCGCGAAACGACGGCTCATGCTTCAGTGCCGCGAAAAATCCCTCGATGGAGTAACGCACCGACGCGAAAAAATTCCGAAAGCTGCGGCGCTTGAGTTCCTCGGAGTTGACCGGATCTGGGTCCACGGGGCGATGAGAGGGTAAGCGGCGGCTGGGCAAAAGGCCAAACTTCACAGGGGGTCTTCCGGCACCGGGGCGCCGGGCAGCTTGAAGTCCGTGAAATCGTTGGCCACGCCCTCGTAGCGGCGGTCCTGTTTGTAAATTTGGAGGATGCGGCCGTGTTCGTGCTCCGAGGTCGGGAAGATGCGCGGCGGTTCACCGGGCAGGAAGATCGCGGTGTAGGCGCGGCGGCGGTCGGTGAGGCGGCGAATCACGATCATGGCGACGGCCGGACCCTTGCCCAGGTCGATGGTTTTGGCAAGCGGCGCGCAATCCCGGGCTCGACGCAGCGGCGGGTGCGGGCAAGGGGGTCGCCTGTCATGAAGCGACTCTCCCGCCTCCTGCTGGCCCTGGCCGCCGTCCTCCCGGTGGCGCGTGCCGGCGAAGCTGAAACCCCGCCGCGCACCCTGTTGGTCGAGGTGCGCGATATTCCCGCCGAGGCCCAGTCGGGCGAGGGCGCCTTTGCCTACAACGACTACAACCGCCAGCGCATCGTGAGCCTGGTGCGCAACCACGCCATGGTCCTCTCGACCCCCGCTGAGGTGGCGACGCTGCGTGAGCAGGGCTTCGCGCCGGAGATCATCATGGAAAGCGACGACGAGCTGACGCTCTACCGCCGCGCGCTTTACGGCCCGACGCTGGAACCCGACCCGGTTTACCACACCTACGAACAAATCCTCGCGCGTGCCGCCGAACTGCAGGCCGCGCACCCGGAGCTGATGGTGCGGACCCAAATCGGCGAGACCACGCAGTTTCAGCGGCCGATTTATGCCTTTCGGATTTCCAATGACGCCACCCGTGCGCACGATCGGCCGGCGGTGTTGTTCGACGGCTGCCACCATGCCGATGAGGTGATGGGCGCGGAGATCGTGCTGGCGCTGATGGAGCGATTGGTGACCGGCTACGGCAAGGATCCGCAGGTCACGCACTGGCTCGACACGCTGGAGATTTTCCTCGTGCCCGTGGTCAACGTCGACGGACACCACTACGTCACCTCCGGGCACGATCCGCGCTGGCGCAAGAATGCGCGCGACGTGAACGGTGACGGCGTCACCGGCGTGTTCCCCGAGGGCGTCGATGTGAACCGGGGTTACAGTTACAACTGGGCGATGGGCGGCACGGCGGATCCCAATGGCGCGAGCTTCCGCGGGGCGCATCCGTTTTCCGAGGCCGAGAACCGCGCGATGCGCCGGCTTGCGGGCTTGCGGCAATTCTTGCTGTCGATCTCGTATCACAGTCAGGGCGAAGTGATTTTCTATCCGTGGGCGTGGGGCGCCATGGCGGCGCCGGACGACAAGGTCATCAAGCGCATCGCCGCGGATGTCGCCTCGCGCATCACGCGCATGGACGGCGAGGGCACCTACGCGATTGCGCCGGGCGGTCCGTCGAGCCAAAGTTACCCATGGTTTTACGGCCGACGCGGCGTGATCGACATGATCATCGAGACAGGCAAGGGCTCGCACCTGTTTCCGCCGGAGGACGTGCCGGGCATCGTCGCCGAAAATCTCAAGGGCACCGTGGCGGTGCTGGACAATGCGGCCGGTCCGGGGCTGTCGGTGAAGGTCACCGACGCCTTCACGGGCGAGCCCCTCGCCGCCGAGGTGTGGTTGCCACGCGTGGACAACGAGACCGTCGACCGTCGCCGCAGCGACGCGCATTTCGGCCGCGCCCGGCGCCTGCTGGACCCGGGCACGTATTACCTTGTGGTCTCACGCGACGGTTATAAAACCGCGGTGCTGCCAGAGGTGACGATTGGCGCTGACGGCTGGACCGAGCTGGTGGTCGAACTCCACGCGGAGCAATAATTCGACATGAGTGCGAGCGATCCAGCGTTGAGTTGGAACGACGAGCTCGGCCTGTGCCGGCAGGAAGGTCCGGGGCACACGGCGCCGGTTGCGGAATTGTCCGCGGTGCACAACGGCGTCGTTACCGTCACGCACCTTTGTCTGCTCGCGCAGGCAGGGAAGCTGGACGAGGCGCAGGCGCTCACGACGTTGCGGTCGTTTCGGGCGATGCAGGAAGCGCCGGAAGCGGAGCGACCCGGTTGCCTGCGCTGGTATTGGGAGGAACCGAAGCCGGTGGACACGAATGCGTCGTTCTTCATCGGGCTAGCGCTCCAATTGCTTTACCTCGCCGAAGGCGAACGCCTCGGCGAGCCGGTGCGGGCGGCCATTCGTGAGATTGTGGACGGGTTGTCCGGCTGGTTTGAACACGAGTTGGTGGACGCGCATCCGCGCTACCCCAACAAGTGCATGGGCGACCTTGTCTGCGGTTGGCTCGCGGCGGAGGTGCTCGACCGGGCGCCCTCGGCGCAACTGGTGCAAACCACCCGTGAGTGGAGCGACTACTGGCGCGATGAGAATTGGGGCTGGGGCGAGCACATGAGCGACATTTACACAATGGTGCTGCTGATGGAGCTGTCGGCGGTGCTGCTGTTTTGTCGACGGCTGCCGGAGGAGATTCGCGTCCGGTTTCAGGCCCACTTGGAGGACTTGCTCAAGATTGAGGACGGTTATCGCCGGGGTCCGCGGGTGCCGGTCATCCGCAGTTACGCCTTCACCGAGAGTCCGACCCTCATGCCCTTTCGGGGCTTCATTCAGCCGACCTTTGAAGGCGGCGAGGGCGAAGGGAAACATCCGGCGATTGCCGTGCGGATCCAAGCGGCGGTGTTTGGCGTATTGTTCCACCGCGCGGGCTGGCACGACTTGGCGCCGCGTGAAGCGACGCTGCCGGAATGGGTGGAGACGCCCTGCCGCGACGGCGCCTTGGCGCGGGCGATCGTGCGGCCGACGCTGCGGCTCGGCGCCCTGTCGCATTACCCGATCATGACGGGGGTGGATCATCCGACGTGGGGATTGTCTTGGCAGACCTTTCCCGCGGCGTTGTGGCGCCCGGCGGGCGACTGGGCGTTCTGGCGGTGGACGACGCGCGAGGGTGACCGCGTGCGCGCACATCCCGCGCTCGACAAGCACAGCGCCTACCTGGGCAACGCCCTGACGGCGCGGGTGGATCCGCCGCCGGTGCCGCGCATGACCTCAACGCTGAGCCGCGAAGGAAAATTGATCATGGAGCGCCTGCTGCCGATCCCCACGGGCGTGGCGTGGGATGAAGTGGAGGATGCGTTTTGTCTGGTGGGGTCCGACGCGACCTCGGTGGCGGAAGGCAATCAACTTTTCCTGTCGTGGCCCGATGCCCGCGTGACCGTCCGGTGGCGGGGCGAGGGCGACATCACTTGGGAGCCGGCCACCGACGGCGGGCGATGGGTGGTGCGGCGGACGGCGGCGGACTTGGCGGGCCGGACGGAGTTGCGCCACTGTTGGGAGCTGGAACTCGGTTGAGCCTTATTTGCTCGCGAGCTTCAGCCCGATGATGCCGGCGATGATCAGGCAAATGCAAAGCAGCCGGACCAGCGAGGCGCTTTCATTGAACCAGAGGATGCCGGCGATGGCGGTGCCGACTGCGCCGATGCCGGTCCACACCGCGTAGGCCGTGCCGATCGGCAACGTGCGCGCGGCCACGGCCAGCAGCCACATGCTGGCCGCCATCGTGGCGATGACGCCGACGGAGGGCCAGAGGCGCGTGAAGCCCTGCGTGGATTTCAGGCCGGCAGCCCAGACGATTTCAAACGCCGCGGCGACGAGCAGGATCAACCACGCCTTCATGGTCAGCGCACGCCGCCCATCAGGCGACGGATCCAGGGAGTGATGATAAAAAATCCGACTGCGGCGGCTCCAACCCACATCGCCTGGTGCAGGAAGAAATCCGCCAGCGCACCGGGATCACTGGCGGTGAACTGCCCGGCCATCACGCCCGAGAGTTTGTTGCCCAGGGAGGCGGCGACGAACCACAGGCCCATGACGACGCCGACCAACTGGGCGGGCGCAAGTTTTGTCATCGTGCTCAATCCGACCGGACTAAGACACATTTCACTCACCGTCTGCAGGAAGAACAACAAGACCAGCCACCAGGGGCTGACCAATCCGTCCGCGGTGAGCTTGGCCGCCGGGACCATGAGGGCGAAGGAGAGCGCAAGCACGGCGAGGCTGAGGGAAAACTTCAAGGGACTCGACGGCTGACGCGTGCCCAGCCGGATCCACAGCCAGGCAAAAATCGGCGCCAGCAATAGGACAATCATTGGGTTGAGCGACTGAAACCACGAGGAGGGGAAATCGTGGCCGAAGAGGCTCGTCCGCGTGAGTTCGTCGCCGAACAGCGCGATGGTCGAACCGGCCTGCTCAAAAACGGCGCAGAAAATCTCATAACCCAGCACAAAAAAGAGAATGGCCCCGATGCGCTTCAACACCGGGTCCCGGCGCGTGCCGAACCAGACGATGGCCGCGATGTGCACCCCAAACACGAGCTGGATGATCCACGGCCGTCGGTCCGATGCGGACATCAGCGCGACCAAGGCGAAGGCGCCCAGCGTGACCAGTGCAAGCTTGCCCCACGGTCCGCTTTCTCCGGGGGCGCGGGCGGGCGCCCGGCCGACATGGGCGAGACGATGACCCATGCGCAGGTAGATGATCAAACCCAGCACCATGCCGACACCCGCCGCGGCAAAGCCCCAGTGCCAGCTGTGCGCGGGGTTGAGACCCCAAGCCGCGAGCCAGCCCTTGAACATGGCCGACTGGGCCAGCCAGCCGCAGACGATCGGCGCGCACAAGGACCCGAGGTTGATGCCCATGTAGAAGATCGAGAAACCCGAGTCCCGGCGGATGTCGCTGGGGGAATACAAGCTGCCCACCATGGTCGAGATGTTCGGCTTGAGCAGGCCGGTGCCGACGGAGATCAGCACCAAGCCAGGGAGAAACGTGGCCTCGGACACGACGGCCATGGAGAAATGCCCGCAGGCAATCACGATGCCGCCGTAGAGAACGGCGCGGCGGGAGCCGATGAAGTTGTCCGCCAGGAACCCGCCGACGATGCCGAGGAGATAGACCGCCATCGTGTAGGTGCCGTAAATGAAGCCCATGCGCTCGGTGCTGTAGCCGAGCCCGCCTTCCTCGAGCGACGCCACCATGAACAAGGTCAGGAGCGCGCGCATCCCGTAGTAGGAAAAACGCTCCCACATCTCGGTGAAGAACAGCGGTGTCAGGCCCTTGGGGTGGCCGCCGAGACCGCCGCGGTCATTGGACGAATCAACCGCGGAAACCGACGAGGAGGACTGGCTCATGAAGGGGGGAGCTTGGCCGTCACCCCGACGCCCGCAATGTTCAAAAGCCGGTCACTTCCGTCCGTAACGGTGGAAGATGACCTCCAGCACCCCGAACTGGTCGGTGAGCAGGCCCTCATAGCCGCAGAGGCGGTCGTCCCAGAAACGCCAGTCGACGCCGCTCTTGTTGCCGCCGTAGACCAAGGCGCCGGCGTAGCCCTCACACAGTTCGAGCAGGAGTCGGTCGGCCTCCGTGGTGAAGCCGCATTGGTAAAGCGCCATGAGAAAATGCCGCGCCTGCGAGTGGGTGCGTCCCCCGTTCTGGTAGTAACCAAATGGGAAGCCCTGCATGATGTCGGCGAGGTCTTCATCGGGCACGCACCACAGATTGGCGGGCAGGCCATAGGTGGCGTTGGGCACGCCCACCTTGGTCATCTCGGCGAGCAGCTTGGCGCAGATGTCCCGGGCTTGCCTGGCGGGCACGAGCCCGGCGGAGATGGCGCAGCCATTGACCATGAGGAAGGCGTAGTCGTGCAGCTTTTCCTCCTTGCAGCGCCAACCGGCGAGCCAGCCGGTAGCGGGATTCAGGAAGGTCGGCACGTAGTTGGCGTGCAGGCG
>JAPOIC010000234.1 GCA_029979145.1 Opitutaceae bacterium | reverse complement strand
GGTGAGCAGCTTGACGCCCTTGGCGCCGCGGCCCGTCTCGCGAATCTCGCGCACGCGGGTGCGGATGCTCTGGCCCTTGGTGGTGAGGAGCATGACCTCGTCCGCATTGTGCACGCTGAGGGCGCCGGCCACGGCGACGGAACCGTCGTCGGGCAGGTCGATAGCGATGACGCCGGAACCGCCGCGCTTGGTGAGGCGATAATCCTCGAAGGGCGTGCGCTTGCCGATGCCATCCTCGCGGGCGACGAGCAGGCGGGCGGCGTGATCGCAGACCTCGATGGCCTGGACGTAATCGCCGTCGATTTTGAAGCGCATGCCGGTGACGCCTTGGGTGTCGCGGCCCTGGTCGCGCAGGTCGGATTCCTTGAAGCGCACGGCTTGGCCGCGGTGGGAGACCACGATGATCTCGTTCTCGCCGTTGGTGAGGACGCAGCCGACGAGGCTGTCGTCGTCACCGAGCTTGATGCCGCGCAGTCCGCCCTCGCGGGTGGCGTTGGCGTAGTCGGCGAGATTGGTCTTCTTGGTGACGCCGTTCTTGGTGGCCATCACGAGGTGCAGGCCCGGGTCGAAGTCCTTCACGCAGATCATGGCGGCGATGCGCTCGCCCTCGGACAGCGCGAGGAAGGACTTGGTCGACTTGCCTTTTGAGGCGCGGGTGCCCTCGGGGACGTCGTAGACCTTCTTCGCGAGGCACTGGCCGGTCGTGGTGAGGAAGAGGATGTAGTCGTGGGTCGACGCCGTGAAGAGGTGCTCGACGAAGTCCTCGTCATAGGTGTCGGCGCCGATCACGCCCTTGCCGCCGCGCTTTTGGGAACGGTATTCGGCGACGGGGGTGCGCTTGATGAAGCCGAGGTGGGAGACGGTGATGACGCAGCCCTCGTTGGGGACGACGTCCTCCATGCGGAACTCGCCGGCCGCGGCGGTGATCTCGGTGCGGCGCGCGGAGGCGTATTTGTCCTTCATCTCGAGCAGCTCCTTCTTGATCAGCGCGAGGAGCTTGGCCTCGGAGGCGAGAATGGAGCGGAGCTCCTCGATGATGAGCATGAGCTCGCGGTATTCCGCCTCGATCTTGTCGCGCTCGAGACCGGTGAGCTGGTAGAGACGCAGCTCGAGGATGGCGTCGGTCTGGCGCTCGGAGAGGGGATACTTGGCCATCAATCGCTCCTTGGCCTCCGCGCGATTTTGCGAGGCGCGGATGATCTTCACGAAGTCGTCAAGGTTATCGAGGGCGATGATGTAACCCTCGAGGATGTGCGCGCGGTCCTCGGCCTGCTTGAGGCGGAACTTGGTGCGGCGCGTGACGACGTCGCGGCGGTGCTCGATGTAGCACTCGATGAGCTCCTTGATGTTCATCTGCTTCGGGCGCTTCTGGTCGAGGGCCAGGAGCGTGACGCCGAAGGAGGACTCGAGGGCGGTCTTCTGGAAAAGCTGGTTGAGGATCGGGCGCGCCTGCTCGCCGCGCTTGAGCTCGATGACGATGCGGGTGTTCTCGTCGGACTCGTCGCGCAGGTCACGGATGCCGTCGATGGACTTGTCCGAGACGAGGTCGGCGATCTTGGTGACGAGGTTGGCGCGGTTGACGTTGTAGGGGATCTCGGTGACGACGATCTGCTCCATCCCGTTCTTGAGCTCCTCAGTGTGGGCCTTGCCACGGATGCGGACGATGCCGCGGCCGGTGGTGAGGTAGCTGAGGATGCCTTCGCGGCCCGCGATGGTGCCGCCGGTAGGGAAATCCGGGCCCTGGACGATGTCGCAGAGCCGTTCCACGCTGATCGACGGCTCGTCGATGATGGCGCAGGTGGCCTCGATCAACTCGCTGAGGTTGTGCGGCGGGATGTTGGTGGCCATGCCCACGGCGATGCCGGTCGAGCCGTTCATCAGCAGGTTGGGCAGGGCGGAGGGAAGGACGGTGGGCTCGGTGGTCGACTCCTTGTAGTTGGGGGCGAAGTCAACGGTATCCTCCTCGATGTTCTTGATGAGGTCCTCGGCGATCTCGTTGAGGCGGCACTCGGTGTAGCGGTAGGCGGCCGGGGGATCGCCGTCGACGGAGCCGAAGTTGCCCTGCGGGTCGATCAGCGGGTAGCGCATGACCCAGGTCTGGGCGAGGCGCACGAGCGTGTCGTAGACGGAGCTGTCGCCGTGCGGGTGGTAATTCTTGAGCACCTCGCCGACGACGCCGGCGCACTTGTCAAAGGCGCGATTGTGGAGGAGGCCTTCGCGCAGCATCGCGTAGAGGATGCGGCGCTGCACCGGCTTCAGGCCGTCGCGCGCATCGGGCAGCGCGCGACTGATGATGACCGACATCGAATAATCGATGTAGGCCGTCTGCATGATGTCGGTGATGTTGGCGGAGGAGAGTTTCTCGTTGGCCGTATACATGCTGAATAAAAGGGACTAAACGCGAAGGTGCTAAGGAGCGCGAAGCGGCGCCAAGGTGGCGGCCGCCGGGAATTCGGTTTGGAAATCGAGATTGAGAACGCGGGTGATGCCGTCCTTCAGAAGCAGGACGTTGAAATTGATGAGGAGGCCGAGCGGCTGCTTGATCAGGCGCAGGTAGGTCGCCAGCTGGACGCGATGCACGGGCAACACGGCCTCGAGTTCGAGCAAGAGCGATTGATCGACGAGCAGATCGATGCGGAAGGCCCGCGGGATGGTCTGACCCCGGTAGGTGAGAGGCAGGATTTGCTCGCGGTCGAGGTGATGGCCACGGGCCGTGAGTTCCAACTGGAGGCAGTCCCGGTAGGCGCTCTCGAGCAAGCCCGGACCCAAGGCGCGATGCACGGCCAAGGCGGAGTCCACCGCCTCGCGGGCCAGCGACTCAATCCGTTCGGGAACCTGCACTCGTTTCATGCCTTGGCGAACCTTTGCACTGCTTGGCGTCTTGGCGTTTCGACGGGATCAGACGTCGAGGTAGGAGACGTTGAGGGCGTTGTCCTCGATGAATTGGCGGCGCGGGGGGACTTCGTCGCCCATGAGGAGGGTGAAGAGGGCGTCGGCTTTGGCGGCGTCGTTGATGGAGACCTTGAGGAGTCGGCGCTTCTCGGGATCCATCGTGGTTTCGAAGAGCTGCTTCGGGTTCATTTCGCCGAGACCCTTGTAGCGTTGGATGGAGAGACCCTTGCGACCGAGGGCGCGGATGTGGGAGACGATGTCGAGCGGGGCAAAGAGCTCGGTCTTGGCCTCGGCCTTCTGTCCGGAGTTTTCGGTGACCACGAAGCGCGGCGTGTCGGTGGGGGTAAACCGGGCGATGTCGAGGCCGACGGCGGCAATGGCCTTGAGGAGCTTGGCCATCTCGGCGCTCTCAAAAATTTCGTGCAGGGTGACGCGAACGGAGACCGCCGGCTTTTTGTCGGCAGCGTTGTCCTCCTGCTCGGTGGAATCGGCGTCGAGGCCGTGGGCGGCGACGAACTTGGC
>JAPOIC010000181.1 GCA_029979145.1 Opitutaceae bacterium | reverse complement strand
CATCGTCCAGCGGCATCAAACCGCCACTCCTTCGGCGACTCCGGCAAAAGCCAAAATTCCAGTTCTTCGCTTATCAGGATGTTCTTGGCGTTGGCTGGCGCCGGGATGTTTCGCCGCATGATCAAATAGGCCTTTTCGGGAGTATCCGGAACCATGCCGGCAAGTTCGCGGAAGTTCAGTTCGCCTTGGATTGGATTCAACACATAGACCCGGCGGTAGTTTGAAAAATCGTGTTGTCTAAGCGTTGTCACCACGCCGGCCTTGGTGCCGAGAAACCAGTTCGCCGCATGCTCCGCCCCCGTAGGGGCCACGACCAAATCCTCCGGGCCCAAGCCTTGCGACTGCTTGAGCGAAATAAGGTCAGCGTGCGCCGCAGAAGCGGCCCGGCCGCGAACCATAGCGCTAAAGCCTTCACCCAAAGTGAGCACGCCCACTCCTGCCGCCACGCCCACGGGCCAAAGCCGCACGACCCAGCGCGACCGAAAGGTATGCCGATCAAGCAGCAGAATCAGGCCCAAGGCCAAAGGCCCGACGAAAAGCACACTGCTGCGCCAGAACTCCGACTTGGCCGCACTCACCGTGCCCGGCCGGCGCCGCCAGGACCGAAGCAACCAAGCCATGAGCAACAGATACCCACCGACCACGACGGCGGCAGCCCACCTCTCTCCGGGCACCAGCAGCACCGCCGCCCACGACTGGCCCAGCGTGGTCTGGGCATAATGCCAGATCCGGAGGCCGCGGGCCGGATCCATGATCCAGACGATCGCACTTACCAAACCGATCGCCGCCGCCCCGATACCGGGCAAGCGCACAGTCTGTCCCGCGCGCCCCTTCTGCAGCAGTCGCGCAGTCACCGCCGCGACAATCCAAAGTCCAAAGACGATCGCCGTGCCGAAGTGCGTAAGGGCAATCACCACCGTCAGGGCGGCCAGTCGAGCCCATCGTCCCGCCGAAGGCTGTTGCTGCAGGTCAAGGGTCAGCCCGAGCCCAAGGGCAAACAGCAGCAAGCCCAGCATGTTCTTCTGCAGCATTTCGGGCATGTGCACCAAGGTGAGGGGCAGAAATCCGGCGCCGGCCACCAGCACCCATTGTCGCCCGCCCAACGGCTCAGGCGCATTGAGGTCGCGGAGCAGGCGATAGCAGGTCGGCACCAACAGGCCCGGGATCACGCACATCCAAAACCGGCTGCCGTGCACAATGGCAGCATCCAAGGCCATGCCCGTCGCGTGCACAAGTCGGGCACTTGCCGCATAGAGCCAGAACAACAGCGGCATATCCGGATAGGGCAGCGACCCCGTGGTGAGCAAACCACGGGTTTCCACGTAGTAGTAGTAGCTGTGGTTGAACCACCCCAGGAATTCGGGCCGGCCGATCCAGATGAAAACCGCGCGCACGACGACGGCGGTCAGGGCCAGTCCCATCAGCCGTCCCCAAACCCGTCGGCCGGGTTGCGCCCTGCGCGGCACTGGGACGTTGGCGGCCACTGGGTTGCTTCCTCAGTAAACCGCGGGGTAACTCCCGAGCCACTTCACGACCGGGCAGAATTTCTTGAGGTCAACCAAGGCCTCTTTCATGGCCGGGTCATCGTAGTGCCCGGTGACGTCGATGAAGAAATAGTAGTCCCACGGACGCTTCTTGCTCGGGCGGGACTCGATCTTCGACAGGTTAATGCCACGCTCCGCCATGGGCATGAGCATCTTGAGCAACGAGCCTGAGTGTGAGGCTGCTTCGTCGCCCAGTGAAATGAGGAAACTCGTCAGGTCCTTGCCGCCGCCCACTGGGCCGGCCGGCTTGCGGCCGATCACAAAAAAGCGCGTGGTGTTGTCCGCCTTGTCCTGAATGTTCCGCACCACCACCGGCACGCCGTAGTGTTGGGCCGCCAGTTCGCCGGCGACCGCGGCGGCACCCTCCTTTTCGCGGGCAATCTGCACCGCGCGCGACGTGCTGGACGCATCGACCAACTGGGCATGCGGCAGGTGGCGCTGCAGCCAGTGCCGGCATTGGGCCAAGGCCTGGTCCTTCGAATAAACCTTCGTGATCTTCTCCAGCGGCGCGTTGGAAATCAGCGCGTGGGTGACCTCGTGATAAATCTGGGCCACGATCTTGAGGTCGCTCTCCACAAAGCTATCGAGCGCCTCGCGCACGGAGCCCTCCGTTGAGTTCTCGATGGGGATCACCGCGTAGTCGGACTCGCCCTTCTCCACCGCGGTGAATATGTCGCTGACCGTGGCCATGGCGTGATATTCCACGCTGGCGCCAAATTTCTTCATGGCGGCAGCATGGGTGTTGCTAGCCTCAGGCCCGAGGTAGGCGATGAGCAGCGGCTTCTCCAAGGCAATGGCAGCCGACATCAGCTCGCGGTAGATGGCGCGCAGCGCCTCGTTTTTGACCGGTCCTTGGTTCGTCGCGGTAACCTTGCGCAAGACCGCATCCTCGCGCTCCGGCACGTAAATCTCGCCGCCGGTGCTGCGCTTGATGCGCCCAATCTCCGCCGCGAGTTCCAGGCGGCGGTTGATGATGTCCACCAGTTGGCGGTCCAGCTCGTCAATCTTTTCGCGAATGGGGTTCAGGTCCATCAGGGCGTTTTGTTTTCGCCGGCATCGGCCGGGGTTTCCACATGATGCTCGACGGAGACCGCCTCCAGGTTGGGTGTCTCGCCCTCGCCCTCTTCCAACGGCAGGCCCATCTCGGCGTCCGCCGGCGGTTGCCCGGGGTTCATCGCGGTCTGAAGCCAATCGTCGATTTGGCGATTGGACAGGACATCCGATGCCGGCAGCTCGTCGAGCGACTTCACGCCAGTGAACTCGAGGAACTGGTCTGTGGTGCCGTATTGGATCGGCCGGCCCGGCAGATCCGCCCGGCCGACGATGTAAATGAGGTCGCGCTCGATCAGCTTGTTGAGGCCGGCATCCGCAGATACACCACGGATGGTTTCAATTTCCCCGCGGGTCACGGGTTGGCGGTAGGCCACGATGGCGAGCGTCTCGAGCGCCGAGCGGCTCAGGCGCACCGGCGGCGGCTCGTTTCGCAGCACGCGCACCCACCGGGCAAAGCGCGGATGCGTCACCAAGCGGTAACCGCTGGAGCCGTCGATCAAAAGCAGGCTGTCGTCGGCCGCCCTCAATTCGGCCGCCAGTTCGTCCATGGCCTCGCGAATCTGGGTGCTCGTGATCAGCGAAGGCACCTCGCCGTAAAGGTCGAGATCTTGGCTCTCATCGGGGGCGGACTCCTCTGCTTCCTCAGTGCCCGGTGCATCCGGAGTCGCCGCGATTTCGGCAGTGTCCGTCGGCGCAGCCGCCGGGGCTTCATGAAACCGGCCGAACGCGGCCTGGATGTCCTTGATGGCGAGCGGCTGGTTCGAGGAGAACAGCAGGGCCCGCAGCACTTTCTTGAGGTTGAATGCCATGCGTGAGTCGAGTCAGTGAATGCCCTGCGCCGAGGGCCACGCAATCCCTAAAAAGTCCCCGGCACACCGTGACCGTTTGTCATAGCCCCGACATGCGGCTTGCCGGTGGCCGCGACGTCTGGTTGGGTGCGCCTCCCATCCCTATGTCCGCGAAAAAATCCTCATCCACTCCGCGTCCACATTCGTCCATCATCACCGATGGCCCGAGCCGCGCCGGTGCCCGTTCCATGCTTCGCCCGGTCGGCTTCAGCGAAGAAGATTTTGAGAAGCCGATCGTCGGCGTCGCCTCGCTCTGGTCAATGGTCACGCCTTGCAATATGCACCTGGACGAACTCGCCCGCGAGACGGAGAGCGGTGTCAACCAGGCCGGCGGCAAAGGCATCATTTTTGGCACCATCACCGTCTCCGACGGCATCAGCATGGGCACGCCCGGCATGCGCTTTTCGCTGGTTTCCCGCGAGGTGATCGCCGACTCCATCGAGACCGTATCCGGCGCCGAGGGCTTTGACGCCGTCGTCACCGTCGGCGGCTGTGACAAAAACATGCCCGGCTGCCTCATGGCGCTTGCCCGCCTCAACCGCCCGGGCGTCTTCGTTTACGGCGGCACGATTCTCCCGGGCATCCATCCCGGTTCGAAGAAAGAATGCGACATTGTCTCCGTCTATGAGGCGATCGGCGGGCACGCCGCCGGCAAGGTCGCCGACGGCGAGCTCAAGACCATCGAGAGCTGCTCCGTTCCCGGCCCGGGCTCCTGCGGCGGCATGTATACCGCCAACACCATGGCGTCGGCCATCGAGGCCATGGGCATGTCGCTCCCCAACTCTTCCGCACAAATCGCGGTGAGCGCCGAAAAGCGCGCCGACTGCCGCAATGCCGGCGCCGCCGCCCTCGCCTTGCTCAAGGCCGGCATCACGCCGCGCCGGATCATGACCCGCAAGGCGTTTGAAAACGCCATCACGGTCACCATCGCGCTCGGCGGTTCGACCAACGCCGTGTTGCACCTCCTGGCCATCGCGCATTCCGCCGGCGTAAAACTCTCGATCGACGACTTCACCCGCATCGGCAAGCGCGTGCCCATCCTCGCCGACCTCAAGCCGTCCGGCAAATACGGCATGGCCCATCTCACCCGCATCGGTGGCCTGCCGCCGCTTATGAAGATGCTCCTTGATGAAGGTCTGCTGCAGGTTCAGCGCTTCGGAGGGATCGCGCACGGCAAAGAACTTGCGGGCGAAGGCGAAGCCGGAATTGATGTTCAGCTGCACGAATTCCATCGACTTCAGCTGGAT
>JAPOIC010000249.1 GCA_029979145.1 Opitutaceae bacterium | reverse complement strand
GGTGATGAGGGCGACACCGCCCGGAAGCAGGATTTGGCGAAAGGCGGCCCGCGCGGCCGGCAAAGGATCAGCGCCGTTGAAAAGCTCCATCCGGAACGCGCGCACCATCTGCACCGCATGACTGACGGCAATGGCGAAGACGAGGAACGGGACCAGGATCGAGAGCGGGTCGAGCCCGAAGCCCAGCGCATTGAGCGCGCCCATCTGCCAGATGACCGCGATGAGCGAGCAGGCAATGGTGGGGATGGTGAGCCGGAGCGAGCGGGAGTAGAGCCAGACCAGCCCGGTGGTGATCACAAAGGAGAGGGCGAAGAAGGAGATGACGTTGCGCGCCCCGTCGCTGATGTCGCCGATCACCTTGGCGAAGCCAATGATATGCACGCCGATCGCGACATCCACGCCATCGTCGCCAGTGAATTTGTCGCGGATCTTTTCCTCCAGATAATGGGCGACCTTCGTGTAGTCGAGGCGCTCGCCGGTGCGCGGATCCACCTCGAGCAGCTGGGCGCTGACAATAGCGCCGCTGAAGTCGTTGGCTGCAAGTTGGCCGACCTTGCCGGACTTGATGATGTTTTCCTTTACCCGGGCAAAGTCCTCGGCGGTGGGTTCGAAATCAGACGGGATGACATTGCCGCCGGTGAATCCGTCCTCGACCACCTCGATATAACGCACGTTGGGCGTGAAGAGCGACTGGACCTGTGCGCGGTCGACGCCGGGCAGATAGAAGACCTCGTCCGTCACGGCCTTGAGTGCGGCGAAAAACTCCGGGGTGAAAATGGTGCCGTCGCGCGCGGTGAGTGCGATTACGACACGATTGGCGCCACCGAACTGGTCCTGATACTTCAGGAAGCTGCGGATATACTCGTGGTCCTGGGGAAGCTGCTTGTTGAAACTTGCGTCCACCCGCGTGTTCGCGGCGAACCAACCCATGCAGAGCGTAAGTAGGGCAAACCCCAGAATGAGTTTCAGGCGGTGGTGAAAAACCCAGGTGGCAAACTGGTCGAGGCGGTCGGTCATCAGTCGGCGGTTTTCAGGGGTTGAACGCCGGCCTCACCAAAGGCGAGCACAGTCCCATTTGGAAGGCTGAGCAGGAAAGCGATCGCCGTGGTCAGGCTGCCCCGGGTGGCGGAGAATGAAATCCCGTCGTCATCGCTGGAGAGCAAGGTGCGCGACTGGCCGGCCAGCCAGATCTTGCCTTCGGATGTCGTGGCAGCGGCGAGCAGCGCATGACTGTCAGTGGGCGCCACCTCCCAGTTTTCGCCGTCATCGTTGCTGCGATAGACGTGGCCGCGCAGTCCGTAGGCCAACAACGCGCCTGATTGCAGCGGCAGCAGGCCGTAGAAGGATCCGTCATAAGGCGCTAGAATCGCGTCCCAAGAGACCCCGCGGTCGGCCGAGCGCAGGAGCGTGCCGCGCTCGCCGGCAATGAAGAGCACGCCGTCGTTGCGCCGAACGATGCGGTTGAGGTGGGAATCGTCGTCCTGCACGACGAGCCGGGACCAGGATTGACCGGCATTGTCCGTGGCGAGGGCAAGGCCATAGGCGCCGATCACCAGCACACGACCATCAGGCAGGGCGAATACGTCGAGCCAGGAATCCTCAAGGTTCTCGCCCTGCCACTGCAGCTGCCAGGTGCGGCCGCCATCCGTGGTGTGGAGGATAGTGGCGTCATGTCCCACGGCCCAACCGTCAGTGCCCCCCGGGGCAAAACTCACGGCCGTCAGGGTGGCAGTCGTGGGCGAGGCAATCGCGTCCCAGTTGACCCCTTGGTCCGCCGAAAGCAAGAGTGTGCCGCGCTCGCCCACGGCCACGATGCCGGTCATGGACTCAGCGGCGCCAAGCAGCAGCACGCGGGGGGCCGGCGCGGCGGACACGGCCGTGACGAATGCCAGGAGGCAGGCGGATGCAAGCCGGCGCAACATAGGAATCATCGCCACGAGGCTGCCGACGGAGGACGGACTTGGCGAGCCCGTCGTTACTCCGATCGGCGTCAACTCAACGGATGCCGGAACGGCGCAAGCTGTCGGGACTGTAGTCCGCCGGCGTGCGCTCGATCGTGAAGTCATACATCTTGTTTTCGTTGTCCAAGCCGATGGCGAGGTAACGTCCGGCCTGCAGGTCGGTGTGGACCTCAAGCGTGCTCCAGAAGACCAGCGCATCGTAATAGTTGATGCAGTGGGCCTCGGAGACGCGCCAGAGCTGGCCGCGGGAGTCGTATTGATCGACCGAGAGAATCTGCCAGCTGTCCTCGTCGACGTAGAATGTGCGGCGGGCATAGAGGTGCGAAGCGCCGGATTTCACCGTGGCTTCGACGACCCAGACGCGATGCAATTCGTAACGGGCGAGGTTTTGATTGATGTGCAGCGGCGTGAGGATGTCGTCATTCTTCACCTTGTCGCTGTGCAGCTGGTAGCTGTTGTAGGGGACGAGCATCTCGCGCTTGCCTACGAGCTCCCAGTTGTAGCGGTCGGGGGCGCCGTTATACATGTCGAACTGGTCGCTCGTGCGCATGTTGTCGGCGGCAGTGCCGGGGTTGTCGTAGGCCACGTTGGGCGCGCGGCTGACGCGGCGGCGACCCACGTTGTAAACCCAGGCGCGGCGCGGCTCCTTGACCTGATCCATCGTCTCGTGGGCGAGCAGGATGGTGCCAGCGAACCGCGGCGGGCTCGCGATGGCCTGCTTGAAGTAGATCAAGACATTGTCTAGGTCGGCGGCGGTGATGCCGTCGCGGGCGTAATTGAACAGGAATTCATCGTCAAATTCCACCAGGCTGTAACTGCCGCCGCGCGTGGGCGCAGCTTGGCCAATGTGGCGGGTGGCGGCGACGCCACGGTAGCGGGTGAGGTGATTCCAGATGACCTCGATGCCACTTTGGGGAATCGGGAACGGCACGCCCACAATGGCATCGGCAAACCCGTAGCCATCGTTGACGATACGGGCGTTGGTCGCGTTGCGCTTCGTGGCTTCATAAACGCGCTCGGGATTGGCGGCACTGCGATGGGTGGGATAGACCACCAGCTTGTAGTCCTGATAAGCCTGCAACAGCGCGGCGTGGCCGGTGGTTACGACGCCTTGGTGGGCGGCGAGATTGTCAGCGGTCACCGTGTAGAGCGGCTGGTCGGCGGCGTAGGGATCGGGATGATGATCCCCCGGTTTGTAGCCCGCGGGCGGGGTGGTGATG
>JAPOIC010000211.1 GCA_029979145.1 Opitutaceae bacterium | reverse complement strand
GCGGATGCATGGATGCAGACATCGGCTTAAGGCGGGCACAAGTTTCCGACGGTTCCGTCATTAGTGACCATTCGCGTCCATTCGTGGTTAAAACTGTATTGTCCCGTCCGCCGCCGAATTGGCTTTGAGCTGGGCGCTCGCATCGCTGTAATGCCCCGTAAATGAAAGTCCCGTTTCTCGACCTTAGCCTGCAGCACCAAGGGATCCGCACCGAGGCGCTGGCCGCGTTGACCGCGACCTATGACGCCACGCGTTTCTGTCTCGGGAAGGACGTGGAGGACTTTGAGCGCAATTTCGCCACGATGCTGGGCTACCCGCGGGCGCTAGGCATGAACAGCGGCACCGCGCCGCTCCACGTGGCTTGCATGGTCGCCGGATTTGGCGCGGGCGATGAAGTCATCACTACGCCGTTCACTTTCATCTCGTCGGCCTGGGGCATCAGTTACACCGGGGCCACTCCGGTCTTCGCCGACATCGAACCCGGCACCTACAACCTGGATCCGGCGAAGCTGGAGGCGGCGATCACGCCGCGCACCAAGGGCGTGATTGTTGTTCATCTGTTCGGCCAGCCCGCCCGCATGGACGAGATCATGGCGGTCGCGAAGAAGCATGGTCTCTTTGTGATCGAGGACTGCGCCCAAGCGGTTGGCGCGCGCTACCGCGGCACCCCGGTGGGACTGATGGGCGACGTCGGCACCTTTAGTTTTTATCCCACGAAGAACCTCGGCGGTGCGGGCGAGGGCGGTATGTTCGTTTCCGCCAATGAAGAGCTGCATACCCGCGCCCGGCACATCCGCGTGCACGGCTCGGATCGACGTTACTACCACGACGTTATCGGCGGAAATTTCCGGATGGATGGATTTCAGGCGGCGGTGCTCAACGTCAAGCTGCCGCATTTGGCGGCGTGGACGGCGCGGCGCCAGGCCATCGCGGCACGCTATCGGGCTGAGATCACGCTGCCCGGCGTCACCTTGCCGGCGGTTGTCGACTACGGTGCGAGCGTCTTGCACCAGTTCACGCTGACGCATCCACAGCGCGATGCCCTTCGCGCGCATTTGGCCAAGTGCGAGGTGGGCACCGATCTGATTTACCCTGTGCCCCTGCACCTGCAGAAGTGCTACACCAGTTTGGGTTACCCGGCCGGCAGCTTTCCCGTGGCCGAGGCCATCGCAGCGAACTGCCTGAGCCTGCCGATTTTCCCGGAGCTCACCAACGCGCAGATCGACCACGTGATTGCCAGCCTCAACGCCTTCTCCGCCGCATGATCGACGGGGTGCGTTTCAAAGTCTGTGGCCTCACGTCCATCGTGGACGCGGGCTTTGCCGACAAGTGCGGGGCGGACTACCTCGGCTTCAACCTGCACCCGCCATCCCCGCGTTACGTGTCGTTGCGGCAATACGCCGGCATGGCCAAGCTGCTGCCACCGAGGAAAAAGGTGGCCGTCACCGTCGAACCCACGCTGGAGGCCTTGGGAGAAATGAAGGCGGCTGGCTTCGACTGTTTCCAAGTGCATTTCCGGCCTGAAGTTGGATTGGAGGCCATTAACGCATGGGCCGGCGTCGTCGGTCGCGAGGAGCTGTGGCTGGCGCCCAAATTGCCGCCGGACCAGGACGTTCCGGCGGAGTGGCTGGCGCAGGCCGGCGTTATGATGCTCGATACTTTCTCGAAGGATAAGTTTGGCGGCACGGGACGGACCGGCGACTGGAGCAAGTTTGCCCGGCATCGGACCGCCCACCCCGAGACTACCTGGTTGCTCGCCGGCGGATTGAGCCCCGAGAATATCGGCGATGCGTTGCAGGCAAGCGGCGCGCGCTTTGTTGATGTGAACAGCGGCGTGGAGTCGGCGCCGGGGATAAAGGATCTCGAGAAGCTGGAGCGCTTCGTCGTGGCGCTACACCGCGCGCGGAGCGAGTGAGCCTTCGTGCTCCAGCAGGCGCTGCTTGAGGTCCTCGCCAAAGGCGAACCCGGTGAGCGATCCGTCCGCGCCGATCACGCGGTGACACGGGACGATCAGGCAGAGCGGATTCGTGGCGTTGGCCCGGCCGACGGCCCGCGCCGCCCGAGGCATCCGCAACTTGGCCGCCAGCGCGCCATAGCTGAGCGTGCGGCCAAAGGGAATGGCCTGCAGCGCCCGCCAGACTTTCTGTTGAAACGCAGTCCCTTCCGCCGCGAGCGACAGATCAAACTCACGCCGGTGGCCCGCAAAATACTCCGCGACTTGCGTGCGCACCGCTTCGGCGCAGCCCGGTTTGTAACGTAATACGTTACTTACGGCTCCCCGCGGGAGGCGTTCGGACAAGGCGGATTGGTCGCCGAAAGCGGTGGCGACGAGAGCGCCGGCGGGGCTGAGGGCGACGCTAAAGGGGCCGAGGTGAGTAGAAAAGGTGTCGGTGTGAAGGGTCATGATGCGATAGGTTGGTTGAGTTGCCAGAGGTGGGCGGTGGCGAGGCTGCGGTGAGGGGAAAAGACCTTCATGAGTCGGCGGGTGGCGTCGACGTCCGGCCGGGCTTCCAAGTCGAAGAGCCTCTGTAAACCACTGGTGACGCCGGTGTCGCCGCAGGGCACGCAATCGGCAAACCCGAGCGCGCGCATCATGAGGTAGTTCACGGACCAGGGGCCCAGGCCGCGCACGGCGAGGAAGATACGCTCGGCGGTGGTGGCCGAGGCGGTAGCCAAATTCTCCAGATCAAGACTGCCGCTGGCGACGAGACGGGCGGTGTCGATCACATAGGCGGCTTTCTGGCGGGAGAACTGACGGGCGATCAGCGCGGTGGGTTTAAGCGCGGCGACGGATTCAGGAGTGGGCGGGGCGATCAAGCCTTCCGCCACCGGGGTGCCGGCAAGTTCGTAGAGCCGGCGACGTAGCTGGCACGCAAAGGGGAAATTGATCTGCTGACCGATGATCGCCCAGAGCAGCCCTTCGAAAACGGAATGGGTTTGGCTGATCCGCAACCCACCGCGTTCGCGCACGAGCCGGCCCAAGCTGAGTTTGCGGGCCAGACGGAAAAAGCCTTCGGCGTCCTGACGCAGGCCGAGCAGGCCCGCGACCACGCGGTGGCTGTTCACGGCCTCGCACGTGGTGGTGACGTGAACGTGATGATCGGCGAAACGCAAGGTCAGCAAGGCCGGTTCTCCGGCCAGTCGGACGACGCAAGTGTAAGTGTCGTCGACCCAACGTTCGGTGAGGCTGTGCGGGTCGCGACTCAAGGCGCGGCGCAAGTGGGGGACGGAGGTGTCGACGGGCAGCTGGACGGCGAAGTCTTTGGCATTATGAAAGATGGAAGAGCGTGGAAACAGATCAAAGAACAGCGGCCCGAGCTGGAGCTGATGACGTTGCGCGAAGTGGCGCTGGCTTACAGATGGTTCAGGGAAAACTGGATGGGTGAGCTGGAGAAGGCAGCCAAGCAATCATTTCCAGGGGCAGAGATGATCGACATAAAAGGAAAAACATTTGATGATCCTATCCCATTCTGATAGCGTGGGGGTACCTGATGGCGCAGAGCTTTACCCATTTCCTTCTGCGCAATCTGCCTCACTGAACTGGCCCAGCATTGCGCTGGGCCTTTTTTGTGGTAAGGTTATGCAAAAGCATTGAGGACTAACATGGCAAAGAAACCCGTAAAGATTGACAGTGACCTGATGCACAAGATTGCAGACAGGCTGGCTGTAGGCGAAACACTCAAGGACATACTGAAGTCAAGTAACATGCCAACGTATCAAGGCGTGATGCAAGCTGTGCTGCGTGACGATGAGCTGTTTGAGATTTATCGCAGAGGGCGTGTGATGCAGAGTGAGTATCACACAGACCAGATCATACGATTAGCACAAGAGCCGTTACCGCAGGGCG
>JAPOIC010000018.1 GCA_029979145.1 Opitutaceae bacterium | reverse complement strand
GGTGGCGGCGACGGCCACGTGGCGGGTGGCGGGGGCGTCCACGTGGCGGGGGCAGAAGTCGAAGCGCGGCGGGGGGGGACAGGGCATGCCGAAAGGTGACGTCGGCCGGCGCCGGGGGCAAGACCGGGGCACCGGGGATTCACCGCGAAGCACGCGAAGGGCGCGAAGGCGTCTACTTTGCGGGTTGAGAGGCCTGCCGAATCTCGTCGCGCTTCTGCATGTAGTCAGACGGCGTCATGCGGCCCTCCGCCATGGCCTTCCGGTATGGCTAGGGCTCTTCCGCCGCGCCCCGGGCCAGGCTAGCGCAACCAGCGAGCAAGAGCGCCGACAGGAGAACGGCAGCGCTGACGAGGCTGGAAACGCGAAGTTGTGTTGCTGCCCGCACGCGAGACACGTGGGGCGGTGGGAATTTACCGCGAAGAGCGACTTGGCGCTTACACCGCGGCTTCGCGGGCGACGTGGCGGATGGCGGCGGCGACTTGGTCGATATAGTCGTCGGTCATGGCCTCGTTGAGCGGGAGGACGATGCAGTCGGCGAGGATGGCCTCGCCGATGGGGCAACGGACTTTGGTGTAGTCCATGGTTGTGGCGCCGAGCAGGCGGGCGGGCCAGGTGCCGCCGAAGAAATTGTGGGTCTGGAAAACCTGGTATTGATAGACGGCCATCGGGATGTAGCCCGGCGAGGCGGGGGCGCCCTGGGCCTTGAGGGCCTCGGCGAAACCGGCGCGGTCGAGGCGCAGTTTCGGCAAGTCGAGGCGGAAAAGGTAGAACCAGTAGCTGTGGGTGTCGCCGGGGCGCGTGACGGGCGGGAGCACGCCGGGGATGTCGGCGAGGGCGGCGGTGAGCCGGCTGCCGTTGTGGACGCGGCGGGCGACGATGGACTCAAGCTTGGTGAGCTGCGCGGCGGCCACGGCCGAGAGCGGTTCGCTCATGCGGTAGTTGGGCGCGAGTTCCGCCGGGTCGCGGGTGCCGGAGACGCGGTCGTAGCACTTGTCGCCCCACTTGGAGAGGCCGTTGCCGAAGTCCTCGCGGTTGGTGCCGACCATGCCGCCGTCGCCGCAAGAGACGTGCTTAAAGTCGTTGAACGAGTAGCAACCAATGTCGCCCATGAGGCCGACGGGCGTGCCTTGGTGGCGCGAGCCCCAGGATTGCGCGCAGTCCTCGATCACGACGAGGCCGTGTTCCTTGGCGAGGGCGTTGATCGCGGTCATGTCGCAGGCGTTGCCGGCGAGGTGCACGGCCATGATCGCGCGGGTCTTCGGGGTGATCGCGCGCCGGATGCACTCCGGATCCATGTTGTAGGTGCGCGGGTCGAGGTCGGCGAAGACCGGTACGCCTTGCTGGTAAAGGACGCCGATGACTGAGCCCATGTCGGTGATGGGCGAGACGATGACCTCGTCACCCGGCTTGAGGCGCAGGGCGGCGACGGCGATGTGCAGAGCGGCGCTGCCGGACGAGCAGGGGAAGACGTGCTTGAACGGGTAGTGCTTATGAAACTCCGCGAGCAGGGCCTCGGTCTGCGGGCCCTTCCAATAGAACAACGAGCGCTGATCCACCATCGCGGTGAGGCGGGTGAGCTCAGCCTCGCCCCAGCGGCGCGGCAGGGGCAGGGGTTGCGTGACGATCGGGGAGGCGGCAGCGGGGGTCGTGCTCATGGAGGGGAGGCGGTTGAGATGATAGAAGACAGGAGAAATCGCGGCGGGCCCGGACGTCCCGCCCTACCAGTTAGAGTTTGAAGAAGCGGGTGGCGTTGGTGGCGCCGATCAGGGCCTTGGTCTTGGCGGGGATGGCGGCGCAGCGGAGTTTGTCGACCTCGCAGCGGGTGGAGAGCATGGGCGTGCAGGTGCCGAGGAGGAGCCGGCTCGCGGGGATGGCTGGGAGCAGGTCGCTCAGTGTGTTGTGCCACTCGCAGAACTAGATGTCGGCGCTGAAGTTCTTGGCGACGCCGGCGAGCTTCTTGAGTTCGGGGCGGTAGATGCCGGTGATGAGCGGGTGCGCCTTGGGGTGGGCCTTGAGGAAGGCGGCGAGGTCGTCGACGGGCAGACCCACGACCTTGAGGCCGTGGTAGCGATGGCGCTCGTCCTCGAAGCGCACGTTGATCACGAGCTTGAGCTTCGCTTTGGCGAGGGCGGCGAGGAAGTCGCCCATGGCCGGGACGGCCAGGGTGTAGTTGTGGAAGTTGGGCGTGAGCTTCACGGCGCGGGCGCCGGCGGCGCGGCAGGCGTCGAGCTGCTCGCGCCAGTTGGCCAGGCGCAGGTTGACGATCGGCACGGGAATGAGCGCGGAGGTGCGCTTCACGGCGGCGAAGAGCAGGCGGTTGCCGGGCATCGGGTCGGGCTGGAACACCGAGTCGAGATGCGAAACGAAGGCGCGCTTCAGGCCGCTGGCGGCGAGGTGGCGCATGAACTGCGCGGGCGTGCGGGTGGTGGTGAGGGTGAAGGGCCAGGTGCCCAGGTAAGCGTTCGCGTCGATCATGGGAAAATCAGTTCAGGCCCAGCAATTGGGCGGTGTTGGTGTGGAGGATGCGGGTCTTGGCGGCTTCTGAAATGCGCGCGCCGAGAATGCTGCCGATCTTGGCGCTGCATTCGCGGATAGGGAGGTCGGAACCGTAAAGGACGTGGTCCGCGCCGAGGTGCTCGACGGCATACTCGACCAAGCCTTCCTCGGGAAAACCGCCGGAGGTGTCCACGTAGAGGTTGGGCAGGCCCTTGGCGGCGAGCACACCGCGGAAGCCGATGCCGACGAGGTGCGCCATGATGATGTTTACCTCGGGATTTTGGCGGGCGAGGCGGGCGGTGTCGTCCGGATCGCTGTGGTCCTGCATGCCGGGCCCGAAGTTCGTGGAGCTCCAGCTGTGCTGCAGCACGACGAGCCCGAAGGTGCGCGCGGCCTTCATCACGTGTTTCATGCACGGATCGGAGGCGTTGTTGGCGATCTCGAGCTTGATGCCCTTGAAACCGTGCTTGGTGACGCAGCGCTCGGCCTCGGCCATCACCGCGCGCTCGCCGAGCCGCGGGTTCAGGTAGCAGAAGCCGACGAAGTAATCCGGGTGCAGGCGCTGCAGCCGGGCGCTCTCGTCGTTGAGCTTGCGCAGGTGCGGCGCGTCCGGCCGGGGGCCGTAGCGCAGCACGTCGCCGAGCGAGATCATCCGCTCGATGCCGAGCGCGCGCCCGTGGGCCACCAGGGCCTCGACCTCCGTCTCACGGCGGCCGTCGTTGAAAAAGATGGGGTGGGTATGGACATCGATGATGCGCATGGGAAAGGGCTAACGCGGGGAGAACATCGTGACAAGCGCCCGGCGGTCCGCTAACGCTTCCGCCCGATGGCCTCGTCCCGCCCGCGAAAATCTAACGAACAGCCCGGCCCGGTGCGCGAACGCCTGCTGGCCGTCGCCACGCGGCTCTTCGCCCAGGGCGGCTTTCGCGGCACCACCGTCGACGAGATCGTCGCCGCCGCCGGGGTGAACAAGCGGATGGTCTACCACTATTTCGGGGACAAGGAGCATCTCTACCACGCCGTGCTGGTCGAGGCCTACCACGGGCTGGAGGCGGTGGAAATCGGGACGTTGGGTCAGACCGCCGACATCGACGCGCTGGCCGCGGCGATCGTGCGCGCCTACTTTGAATTCCTCGAGGCGCACCCGGAGTTCGTCCGCCTGCTGCTCTGGGAAAACCTCAACGACGGCCGGGGCCTCGCGCAGATCGGCTCGCAGTTGAGCAAGGACCCGATGCTGCAATTGCTGCAGCGACTCCTCGCCGACGGCATCAAGGCCGGCCGCATTCGGCCGGACATGGATGCGCGCCACCTGTTGATCAGCATCATCGGCCTCTGCCTCGTCTACAGCTCGAACCGGTTCACGCTGTCGCAGGCGCTGAAACTCGACCTCGGCAGCCCCCGCGTGCGGGCCGACGGCATCCGCCACGTGACGCGCCTGCTGCTCGACGGCATCAAGGCGCGGGACTGAGCGGCGGGAGGGCACGACGGCCACGCTGGGGGGCTTTGGCGGCGGGGTCCAGCCTCAAGTAACTAAAAAGTTACTTCGGGTTTGACCCGGCCTCGTTCGTCTCTCTTGCTGGCCGGCAACCGCCCGTTTCGTCCCCTGTATTTTCCCATGTCCAAGACCCCCTCGATGACTGACCGCGAGATTGAAACCCTGCTCTCCGAGCCCACGCCGGGCGCGATCGAGGCAGTGAAACGCTTGGACGGCGATTTCATGGTGCTGGGCGTCGGCGGCAAGATGGGCACGTCGCTGGCCGCCATGCTGCGCCGCGCGCTTGATGCCGCGGGCAAGTCGGCCAAGGTCTACGGTGTTTCCCGCTTCAGCCGGCCCGAGGCCAAGGCGGACTTGGAGCAGTTTGGCGTGACGCCGGTGTCGTGCGACCTCGCCGATCCGGAGCAGGTGGCGAAGCTGCCTGAGGTGGCGAACATCGAGTATCTCGCCGGCCAGAAGTTCGGCACCTCCGGCGCACCGGACGAGACGTGGATCCAGAACACGATCGTGCCCTCGCTGGTGGGCCGGCGGTTCCGCCAGTCGCGCATCGTGGTTTTCTCGACGGGCTGCGTTTATCCCTTTGTGCCGGTAAGCGGCGCGGGGGCGGACGAGTCCACGCCCGTCGCGTTTTTGGGCGAATACGCCAGCACCTGCGTTGGCCGTGAGCGCGTGTTCACGCATTTCTCCCGCAAGTATGGCACGCCGCAGCTGATCTACCGGTTGAACTACGCCGTCGAGCTGCGCTACGGCGTGCTGGTGGACGTCGCCACGAAGATCCTGCAAGGCGAGCCGATCGACGTGACCATGGGCGCCTTCAACCTCATCTGGCAGGGCGACGCCTGCGCCCGCGCCATCCAGTGCCTGGAGCACACGGCCAGCCCGCCGAAGATCCTCAACATCACCGGCGCCGAGAAAGTCTCGATCCGCGCGGTGGCGGAAAAATTTGGCGAGCTGCTGGGCAAACCCGCCCGCGTGACCGGCACTGAGGCCGAGACGGCGTGGCTCGCGGATGCGAGCGAGTCGATGCGGCTCTTCGGCCCCGTCACCGTGCCATTGGAGCGCATCATGCAAATGGTGACCGACCACCTGCAGGCCGGCGGCAAGCTTTTGGGCAAACCCACGCACTTCGAAACCCGCGACGGCAAATTCTGATCATGAACCTCCGTTCCCATCTCCACGAAGGCCACGTCATTCCCGCCCAGCCCTTGGCGCTGGACGACCAACGCCGCTTTTCCGAGCTACACCAGCGCGCGATTACCCGCTACTACGTGGCAAGCGGCGTCGGCGGTCTCGCCGTCGGCGTGCACTCCACGCAGTTCGAGATCCGGGAGCCGCAGCACGGCTTGTTCAAGCCGGTCCTTGAGCTGGCCTCGCGCACGATCGACGAGGAACTGGCGAAGGCCCCGCGACCCTTTATCAAAATCGCCGGACTCTGCGGTCGCACCGAGCAGGCTTTGAGTGAGGCCGAGACCGCGCTGGGTTACGGCTATCAAGCCGGCCTGCTGAGCTTGGGCGCATATAAGAATGATTCCGAGGACGTGATGCTCGCGCACTGCGCGCGGGTGGCCGAGACGATCCCTGTGATTGGGTTTTACCTGCAGCCGTCAGTTGGCGGCCGCCTGCTCAGCTATTCCTTTTGGCGCCGATTCGCCGAGATCCCGAACGTCATCGCGATCAAGCTCGCGCCCTTCAACCGCTACCAGACGATTGACGTCGTGCGCGGCGTGACCGAGAGCGGCCGCGAGGACCTCGTGCTCTACACCGGCAACGATGACAGCATCGTCGTCGACTTGCTGACGCCCTTCACGTTCGATGTCGGCGGCAAGCCCGTAACGCGCCGCATCCAGGGCGGCCTGCTCGGTCACTGGGGCGTGTGGACGAAATCCGCGGTGAAGCTGCTGAACGAGATCAAGGTCGCGCGGCAGAGCCCGCAGATTGACGCGCAGTGGTTGGATACCGCCATTGCGGTGACCGACATGAACGCCGCGCTCTTCGACTCGGCCAACAAGTTTGCCGGCTGCATCCCGGGCATTCTCGAGGTGCTGCGCCGCCAAGGCCTCGTGCCGAGCATCCACTGTCTCAACCCGCATGAAGTGCTCTCGCCGGGTCAGGCGGAGGAGCTGGACCGCGTGTGCCGCGCATATCCGCAGCTGATCGACGACGACTTTGTTGCCGCCAACCGCGATTCGTGGTTGAGTTGAGCCCATGAGTGCCGTCCCCGCCGCCGTGCCGCAGTCCTGTGAAGAACTGCTGGCCCAGATGATCGCGTTTGAGACCGTCAACCCGCGATTCGGCGGCCCGGCCGACGGCCAGGAGCGGCTCATCGCGCGACTCGAGGCGTTGGCGCAGGGTTGGGGGCTCGGCACCCGCCGGTTGCCGGTGCCGGAGGGCGGGGAGAACCTGCTCGTGACTTTGGAAGTGTCGGCCGATGCGCCGTGGCTGCTGTTCGAGTCCCATGTGGACACCGTCAGCATCGCGGGCATGACCATCGACCCGCTGGCGGTGAAGCTCGACGGCGACCGGTTCTATGGCCGGGGTGCCTGCGACACCAAAGGGTCCGGCGCGGCGATGTTCTGGGCGTTGCAAACCTACGCCAAGGCGGAGCAGCGAGCGCACAATGTCGGCATTCTCTTCGCCCTCGACGAGGAGGCGCGTATGACCGGCGCGAAGGCCTTTGCGGCCGTGGAGTTGAAGGAGTTTCTGCCGAAGCTTCGCGGCGTGATCGTGGGCGAGCCCACATTGATGCGTCCGGTCGTTGCGACGAATGGCGTGATTCGTTGGAAAACCATCACGCGTGGTCGCGCGGCGCATTCGTCGATTCCCGCCAATGGCAAGTCGGCGATTTCGGCCATGCTGCGCGTCGTCGAGGCCTTGGAATCGCACTACGTGCCGACCGTCACCGGCAGCCATCCGCTGACCGGTCGCGCCGCGATGAGCGTGAACACGATCCGCGGCGGCACGCAGGTGAACATCATTCCGGAATACTGCGAGATCGAGTGCGACCGCCGGACCGTGCCGGGCGAAACCGAGGCGCAGGTCTGGGCCGAGCGCGACGCGGTGCTCGCCGGTCACGAAGTCGAGCACGGCGAAGTCTACGTCGTGCCCGCGATGGGTGACGAGACGTCGCGTGAGCTGCTGGCGATTTTGCAACCGATCTTGGCGAAACACGGCTTGGAGACGAAGGGCCGGGGCGAACCGTATGTGACCGATGCGAGTCACTTCGCCGAGGCCGGGGCTCCGTCGATCGTGATCGGCCCCGGCGACCTGGCCCAGGCGCACACGAAAGACGAATGGGTTTCCCGACGTCAACTGGCGCAGGCCGCGACCGTTTACGGCGACCTGATGCGGGCGAACTGACCTCATGGCCCGTCCCGACCAAGCTACTGCGACGTCGACCTTGCGCTCTGCGCTGTCCGCCGAGCGCGGCGGCGATCCGACCCTGCTGACCGCTTGGTTGCGCCAGCATTTGTTGGAACACTTGCTGCCGTTTTGGGAGCAGCACGCGATCGACCCGCACGGCGGCATCCTGACCTGCATTGCCGACGATGGGGCAGTGGTCAGCACCGACAAGTGGCTCTGGAGCCAGTGGCGGGCGGGGTGGATTTTTGCGCGGCTCTACCAGACCATCGAGTGCGACGAAAAGTGGCTGCGCTTGGCGCGGCACGTCGCGGAGTTCTGTCTACAGCACGGTTGGCTGGAAGAAGATCAGGGCTGGGCGCTGCTGCTGGCGCAGGACGGACGCATCCTCCGCCGGCATGAAAGCATCTACACCGACGGGTTTGCGGTTTATGCGCTGGCCGAGCTGTATCGCGCCACGGGGGAGACGCGTTACCGCGATTGGGCGGTTCGCTCCGCGGATGCAGCGCTTGTGAAACTTGAAAAGCCCTACGACCAGCTGCCGCATTTTCCGTATCCGATCCCGCCCGGCGCGAAGGCGCACGGCGTGCCGATGTTCTGGTCGTTCAAGCTCGCCGAGCTCGGGTCGATTTTGGGCGACGAACGCTACCTGCGGTTGGCGCGGAAATTTTCCGATGAAGTGTTTCGCGATTTCTACCGGCCCGACAGCGATCGGGTCATCGAATTCGTGCGGCCGGATGGCGGCGAGTTCACGCCGCCGCAGGGGACCGTCACCGTGCCGGGGCACGCGATCGAGGACATGTGGTTCCAATGGCATGTGTTTGAGGCGACGAAGTGGGCGGACGCGCCGCGCGAACTCACCCTGCGCCTGATTCGGCGACACCTGGATCTTGGGTGGGACGACACCCATGGCGGGTTGTATCTCGCCATCGATCGCGACGGGCGAGTTGGGGAGGACGTCGGCTGGAAGTTTGCCGACACCAAGCTTTGGTGGCCACACACGGAGACGCTTTACGCGCTGCTGCTGGCGTGGCGGGAGACTGGCGACGCGTGGTTCTACGACTGGTATGAAAAGATCTGGGCGCTCTGCCTGGAGCGCTACGTCGACTGGGAGCACGGCGAATGGCGGCAGAAGCTCAACCGCGACCTTACGCCGATGACCGGGGTGGTGGCGCTGCCGGTGAAGGACCCCTTCCACCTCCCGCGCGCGATCATGCTGCAAATCGAATTGCTCGAGCGCCGCGCGGCGCAACAGTGATCCGCGCATGAAACTCGGCCTCGGACTTTACCGGCACCAGCTGGACGACGACCATTTCCGCTTCGCGGCCCAGGCCGGTTGCACGGCGCTGGTGATTCACATGGTCGACTATTTCAACCAGGCGAAGGGCAACAAGGCCGGCGACCAGCCGACCGGTGATCTGCACGGCTGGGGCCGCGCGGGGGACCCGACACAACTGTGGGAGCAGGGGTTTTTGGAAGACGTGGTGCGCCGCGCGAAAAAGCACGGGTTGGAAATCGCCGCGATCGAGAATTTTGACCCCGCGCATTGGCATGACGTCTTGCTCGACGGCCCGCGCAAGGCGGAGCAGTTGGAGAATATCAAGACGATGGTGCGCCGGGTGGGTGCGGCGGGCATCCCGTGCATCGGCTACAACTTCAGTCTGGCTGGCGTGGCCGGTCGCACTCGCGGCACCTACGCCCGTGGATCCGCCGAGGCGGTGGGCATGGAGGGACCGGTCGACGACCCGGTGCCGGCGGGGTTGGTGTGGAACATGCAGGTGGCCGACACGCTGGGCCCAGGCACGATGCCGCCGTGCACGCACGAACAATTGTGGGCGCGGCTGAATGACTTTCTCACTGCCGTCCTCCCCGTCGCGGAGGCGAGCGGCGTCGCGCTGGCCGCGCATCCCGACGACCCGCCGATGCCGACCATCCGCGGCACGCCCCGGCTGGTCTACCAGCCGCAGCTTTACCAGAAGTTGATCGATCTTTCCCCCAGTCCGTCGAACCGGCTCGAGTATTGCCTGGGTTCGCTGGCGGAGATGACGGAGTGCGACCTCTACGCCTGCACCGAAAGCTACGCGCAGCAGGACCGCATCGCCTACGTGCATTTTCGCAACGTCCGCGGCAAGGTGCCGACCTACAAGGAGACCTTTGTCGACGAAGGCGACATCGATATGCCGCGCATCGTGCGCATCCTGCGCGACCAAGGTTTCAAGGGCGTGTTGATCCCCGACCACGCGCCGCAGATGGCCTGCGGCGCGCCGTGGCATGCGGGCATGGCCTTTGCGCTCGGCTACATGCGCGCGCTCCTGCAAACGATCACCGAGGAAAATTCATGAGCACTCCCGAAGTCTTCTCCCTGCGCGGACGCCGCGCGCTCGTCACCGGTGGCGGATCCGGCATCGGTCTGGCCTGTGCCCGCAGCCTCGCGGCCTGCGGGGCCGAGGTCGTTCTGGCGGGTCGCCGGGAAAAGGAACTCAACGAGGCGGCCGCCAGCATTGGCGCGTCGGCCAAGGTGCAGGTGATGGACGTCACCGACACCGCGGCCATTCCCGCCGTGGTCGCCGAGCTGCAGGCGAAGCACGGAGCGATTGACCTCTTGATTAACAACGCCGGGATCAACCTGAAGAAGCCGTTTGTCGAAACGAGCGAGGCGGAGTTGCTTGGCATTTTGCAGACGAACGTCGTGGGGGCGCTGGCGTTGACGCGCGCGTTGCACCCGCAGCTCAAGGTCGGTGGCGGCTCGGTGGTGTTCATCAGCTCGATGGCGGCGCTGTTCGGGATTCCGTGGGTATCGGCCTATTCGATTTCGAAGTCGGCGCTGACCGGTGCGGTGCGCACGCTGGCGCTGGAGTTTGGCGTGGACGCCATTCGCGTGAACGCGGTGGCGCCGGGCTGGATTGACACGGCGATGTCGCGCAAAGCCTTCGAAAGCGATCCGGCGCGCAAGCAAAAGATCCTTTCCCGCACGCCGCTCGGCTGCCTGGGTGACACCTCCGACATCGGCTGGACCGTGGCGTGGCTTTGCTCACCCGCGGCGAAGTTTGTCACCGGCACCATCGTCCCCGTCGACGGCGGCGCGAGCATTGGATTTTGAGATGAGCGACGCACCTTACACCGGATTCTTCGACCTGCAGGTCAACGGCTTTGCCGGCGTGGATTTCCAACAGCCGGACCTCGATCAGGCGCAGTTGACGCGCGCGGTCGAGGGGCTGTTGAGGCATCGCACCGACCGGATCCTGTTCACGCTGATCACGGATCGGATCGATTCGCTCTGCGCCAAGCTGGCCAAGGTGGAAAAGTTTCGCGCCGCCGACCCCCAGATTGCGCGGATGATCGTGGGTTACCACATCGAGGGCCCTTACATGAGCCCGAAGCCCGGCTACCACGGTGCGCACGACCCGGCCCTGATGAAGGCGCCGGACATCGCGGAGTTTGAGCGCCTGCAGGACGCGGCGCAGGGGAATTTGCGGTTGATCACGCTGGCGCCGGAGCAGCCCAACTCCGCGGAGTTCATCCGGCACATCACGCAGCTCGGGGTCGTCGCCTCGATCGGTCACTCCGAGGCGGACGACCGGCAGATTGACGAGGCGATTGCCGCCGGGCTCACGATGTGCACGCATCTGGGCAACGGCATCCCGGTGCAGCTGCCGCGGCACGACAACGTCATGCAACGCCTGCTGGCGCGGGACGAACTTTACGCAGCGTTTATTCACGACGGGATCCACATCCCGGCCCGCGTGCTGCAGAATCTTGTGCGCGCCAAACCCCGCGACAAAGTCATCTTCACGACCGATTGCATGTCCGCCGGTGGCGCCGGCCCGGGCCGTTATCGCATCGGCCGGTTCGACGTCGAAGTGGGCGCCGACGGCGTGGTGCGTGAGCCGGGCAAGCCGAACTTCGCCGGCTCTTCCCTCGACATGGCGCGCGGCGTGGAAAATCTGCGTGCTTTCCTCGGGTGGAACGACGCCGAGATCCACGAGGCCTGCGGCCCGCGCGTGGCGCGCAGCCTCGGGCTGCCGGAGTAAGCGTTTTGCGTCAGGGCTTTCGCCGGCGCCGGACCATGACCAGCGTCACCGTTAACGCCACCAGCCCCACCCCAAAGGTCGCGGGCTCGGGCACAGGGGTGACGTAGTCGTAGCTGTCCCAGTGCGTGGCGCTGGCGGTGCCCGGGTAGGCGGTGATGGAGACCTGGTTGTAGGGAGTGGTGCCGGAAACATTGCGGGCCACGAGGACGTTCATGTTGGCGTCGGCCCACCAGTTGGCGGCGACATCCGTCTGATTGGCGATGCCCCGCCCGGGCCTAAAATGCAAAAAACCTCCCCGTGGAAGGGGAGGTAAATTGGGTGCAGGGCTTGGATTTGAACCAAGGACCTTCAGGTTATGAGCCTGACGAGCTACCAGACTGCTCCACCCTGCAATAAGTGGGACGCTGACCGTCGGAGGACGAACGGCGGAGTCGAAACTAAAGTGATTGAATAGAACTGACTTGGGGGTGAACCAAGGATCCCGCGGCTGCGGGCTTATGAGCCGGCCAGCAATCTGACTGCTCCACCCTGCAACGAAGGGAGGGTCAACGTGCGCAGGGGTATGTGACGTGTCAATGGCTTTTTCCACGATTCGCCAATTCGCGCTTGCCAGCGGCGCGGGCGACCTCTGTTTTGGACCGCTCTGTCAGTCAAAACCACAAAACCATAACCAAACCAACGATCGCAAGGCGG
Source organism: Opitutaceae bacterium (assembly GCA_029979145.1). Taxonomy (GTDB): domain Bacteria; phylum Verrucomicrobiota; class Verrucomicrobiia; order Opitutales; family Opitutaceae; genus Cephaloticoccus. The sequence continues at coordinate 3,727 of JAPOIC010000018.1, read as the reverse complement.
CCCACTGGCCGACCTGTGTTTTCGCAGGATTAACATAGATCAGATGAATATCACCCCCAAGGACCTGCTCGATGCCGGCGTGCATTTCGGGCACCAAACCAAACGCTGGAACCCGCGCTCGAAGCCCTTCGTCTTCGACCACCGTCAGGGCGTCAGCATCATCGACCTCGGCAAGACGTTCGCGGCCCTCCAGAAGGCGACCGCCTTCCTCACCGAGACTGTCGCCAACGGCGGCAACGTCCTTTTCGTTGGCACCAAGAAGCAGGCCCAGGAAATCGTCCGCGAGGCCGCGACCGCCGTCAACATGCCCTTCTGCGTCGACCGCTGGCTCGGCGGCACGCTGACCAATTACGAGACCGTCAAGCGCTCCATTGCGAAGTATAAGAAGTATCAGCAGATGGAGACCGACGGGGAGCTGGCCAAGTTCTCCGCCAAGGAGGAGGCCGCCATCAAGCGCGAGATGGGCCGCATGCAACGCAACTTCAGCGGCATCCTCGAGATGGACGGCATGCCCACCGCGATGTTTATCGTGGACGTCAACCACGAAAAAATCGCCGTCGCCGAGGCCGCGCGCTGCGGTATAGCCAGCATCGGTCTGGTCGACACCAACTCCGATCCCTCGCTCCTCACCCATGCGATCCCGGGCAATGACGACGCGGTGAAGTCGGTCCGCATCATCGTCGACACCATCGTCGAAGCCATTCAGGCCGGTCTGGCCCAGCGCGACTCCCGCCGTTCCTCCCGCGGCGCCCCCGACCTCAAGGCCGCCACGGCCGCGGTCGCCGCCGCCGTTGGCGCGGACACCAGCGCTGAGAGCGACGACTTTAGCGAGGAAGAGGAAGCCCCGAAGAAGACGACTGCCCGCGTGAAGCGCGCGCAGATCAAGGCCGAATAACCCGACCCTTCGTTACGATTCAATGAGCAACACGATCACCGCACAAATGGTCAACGAGCTGCGCGCCGCCACCGGCGCCGGCCTGCTTGACTGCAAGAAAGCGCTCACCGAGGCCAACGGTAACCAAGAGGAAGCCGCCACCATTCTGCGCAAGAAGGGGGCTGCTTCCGCCGCGAAGAAGGCGGACCGCGCCACCAAGGAGGGCCTCATCGAGAGCTACATCCACGTCGGCGGAAAAGTCGGCGTCCTCATCGAGGTGAACTGCGAGACCGACTTCGTCGCCCGCAACGAGGACTTCAAGGCCTTCGTGAAGGACCTGTGCCTCCAGATCGCCGCGGCCAGCCCGGTGTGCGTGACCCGCGAAGAAGTGCCCGAGGCCGACGTGGCCAAGGAGCGCGAAATCGCGACCGCGCAAGTCCAGGGTAAGCCCGCGGCGGCCGTCCAGAAGATCGTCGAGGGCAAGCTCGACAAGTATTACTCGACCGTGGTCCTCCTCGACCAGCCGTTCGTGAAACAGCCGGAGAAGACGATCAAGGAGATGCTCACCGAGAAAATCACGAAGATTGGCGAGAACATCCAGATCCGCCGCTTCGTCCGCTTCCAGCTGGGCGCCTGAGTCGCAGACCGCGATTGCAATCCCTTCAAACGCTCCACTCTTTGGGTGGAGCGTTTTTTTATGCACGTCACCCGGGTCCATATCGTTCAGCGCGGCCTTGCCAACCGTTGCCCCAACTGCGGCAACCGCACCTTGTTTCGCGAGGGCACGCTGTTTGAAGTCAACCCGGAATGCCCGGCCTGCGGCTTGAAGCTGGAGCGCGACGAGGGATTTTTCCTCGGGTCGCTGTCATTGAACTACGGCGTGACCCTCGTGGTGTTTTTGCTTCCGGTCATGCTGCTGGCGTTTGCCGGCGTGATCGGGGCCACCACGGCGATCGTCTTGGCGGGTGTCGGGGCGATTGGGTTTCCCGTGCTATTCTACCGCTCGTCGCGCAGCTGGTGGCTGATGGCGTATTACTATTTCCTCCCGCATCACCTGCCGGCCAACCAGCGCCCGATCGCACCGGACGAGGATGAAAATACGTGAAGGGTCGTTGGGACAGGGGGGATTCGTTTTTTCTGCTTCCGTTTTCGAAGGCGGCACCTACGTTCTGACCCTCACCCTCGGAGGGGTGGCAGAGTGGTCGATCGCGTCTGACTCGAAATCAGATTTACCCGCAAGGGTAACGGGGGTTCGACCCCCCCCCCCTCCCCCATGCTTCGTCCCGCGACGCGGGACTTCGCATGGCACGGCCCGCCTTTCGTTTTTGGCTCGTCAGCGGTTTGCCGAAGCATGCCCTGCGAAGCCTTGGCGAAGCAGGGAGAAGCCTTGGCAAAGCAGGGCGGGCCTCACAGATCGTAATGACACGACACCTGCTGGCCGGGCTCGCCGGCGGCGCGGAGTTGCGGGACCTCGACTTTACAGCGGTCGGTGGCGTGCGGGCAGCGGGGGTGAAAGGGGCAGCCTGAGGGCGGGTTGATCGGCGAGGGCACGTCGCCCTGCAAGACGATGCGCTGCTTGTTGCGCGTGGGGTCCGGCTCGGGAATGGCCGAGGTAAGCGCGCGGGTGTAGGGGTGGCGCGGGGCGCGGTAAATCGTGTCGGCGTCGGCCAGCTCCACGATGCGGCCGAGATACATGATGGCGATGCGATCAGAGACGTGCTTCACCACCGCGAGGTTGTGGGCGATGAAGAGGTAGCTGAGCTTCATCTCGCGCTGCAGGTCGAGCAGGAGGTTGAGCACCTGGCTCTGGATGGAGACGTCGAGCGCGCTCACCGGTTCGTCGCAGACGATGAGCTTGGGCTTGAGCGCGATGGCGCGGGCGATGCCAATGCGCTGGCGCTGGCCGCCGGAGAATTCAAACGGGAAGCGATCCGCGGCGTTGGCGGGCAGGCCGACCTTGGCGAGAAGTTCCTGCACGCGTTGGCGGCGCCAGGCGTCGTCGCCCATTTTGTGAATCATGAAGGGCTCGGCGATGATGTCGCCGACGGTATGGCGCGAGTTGAGCGATTCCACCGGATCCTGGAAAATCATCTGCAGGTTGCGACGGTGGGCCTTGAGGGCGGCGCCCTTTTCGTGGGCGAGGTCGTCACCCTGAAACACGATGCTGCCGCCGGTGGGCTGGTAGAGGCGGGCGATGCACTTGCCGAGGGTCGACTTGCCGCAGCCGGATTCGCCCACGAGGCCGAGGGTTTCGCCGTGGGCAATGGTCAGGTTGACGCCGTCGACGGCGCGGCAGCTCCGCTTCGCGCGCAGCAGGATGCCCTCGCGCACGGGGAAGTGCATCTGCAGGTCATTGATGGCGAGAAGGGGCGCGACGCTCATGCGGAAAAGGCGGGGAGTTCGCGCCAACGGTGGCAGGCGACACTGTGGCCGGGGCCGACGCTGTCGGTGGCCGGCGGTTGGGCGCAAACGTCGGCGCGGAACGGGCAGCGATTTTGGTAACGGCAGCCGACGGGCATGTCGGCGAGACTCGGGACCATGCCCTCGATGGTCTTGAGGCGCGTCTTGCGCGGCGTGGCGAGCCGCGGAATAGATTCCAGCAGCCCGCGGGTATAGGGATGACTCGGCGCGGCGAAGATCCGCTCAACCGGGCCGGCCTCGGCCACGCGGCCGGCATACATGACGACGACATCGTCGCACATCTCGGCGATGACGCCGAGGTCGTGAGTGATCAGCACGATGGCCATGCCGAGGTCGCGCTGCAGTTCCTGCATGAGCTCGAGAATCTGCGCTTGGATGGTGACGTCGAGGGCGGTGGTGGGCTCGTCGGCGATGACCACCGCGGGTTTGCAG
>JAPOIC010000077.1 GCA_029979145.1 Opitutaceae bacterium | reverse complement strand
GCTGAGCGACGCCGTGAAAAACCTTCTTCACCCCCAACGACGCGAGCACACCGGGGAGATAGTCAAACTTGCCCTTCGACACGCCGCCAGTGAGGAGCACGACGTCGAACTCCGCGAGGATGTGCCACACCTGGTGCTCGATCTCGTGCTGCATGTCGTGGAGATGAAACCGCTCCACCGCCGGAAAACCCGCGGCCACCAGCGCGGCGCGCAGCGCGTAGTCATTACTCCGCCGCACCTGATGCGGCGCCACCACGGCGTCGACCTCGACCAGTTCGTCGCCGGTGCCGACGACCGCGATCTTCGGCTGGCGGCTGACCGAAAGTTCCGAGCACCCACAGCTGGCCGCCACCGCGATCTCACGGGCCGAAAGCCGGCAGCCTTTGGCCACGATCAGTTTGCCCGCGGAAAAGTCTGATCCACGCGCATGCACCGACTGCCCGGCCTTCACGCGCAGTTCCGGATTTAGCGTGATGGTTTCGCCCAGCCGCGAAGTTTCCTCGTAGGGCACCACGCAATCCGCGCCCTCGGGCAGCATCGCACCCGTCATGATTTCCACGCACGCGTCCGGTTCTGGCCCCAGCGCCACCGGGCTCATGCCCGCCGCCTGCACCGCCGACACGCGGAAGGACCGTCGGGTTTTTGTGACTGCTTTGGCCCGCAACGCGAAGCCATCCATCGTCACCCGGTTGAACGGCGGCAGGTCGCGGTCGGCATGGATATCCGCGCGCAACACGCGGCCATGCGCGTTCACCAAGGCACAGGGTTCCGCGGGAAACACGGCTTGGTGCTCGAGGATGCGGGCGAGGGCATCGGCGGGGGTCAGCATGACGAAGAAGCCACGCTAACGGCAGCGCCCGCGGGGTCACCGTGAAAATATTGGGGCTTTGCGTCGGGCGGCGCCCTGTGTCTTGTTGGCGGACCATGCCTCCGGAACCCCGCGACCAGTTCAGCCGTCCGCTGCGCGACCTGCGCATCTCGGTCACGGACCGGTGCAACTTCCGGTGCCCGTATTGCATGCCGAAGGACGTGTTCGGCCCGGACCACGCGTTCCTGCGGAACGAGGCGCTGGCCACGCACGAAGAGCTTACCCGCATCGTCCGCGCCTTCCGCGCCCTGGGCGTGGCCAAGGTGCGGCTGACCGGTGGCGAGCCGCTCCTGCGCCCCGATCTGCCGGAATTGGTGCGCGCCCTGAAACACGAGCTGGCCGTGCCCGACGTCGCCCTCACGACCAACGGCTGGTTTCTCGAAAAACAGGCCGCGGCTTTGCGGGCGGCCGGTCTGGACCGGGTCAACGTGTCGGTCGACTCGCTCGACGAGAAGAAGGCTGGCATCATGAACGGCCTCGGGTTCAGCGTGGCGCGCGTGCTGCGCGGCATCGACGCCGCGGCTGCGGCCGGTCTGGGCGTAAAGATCAACTGCGTCATGCAGCGCGGCGTGAACGACGACGAGTTGACCGCGCTGTGCTCGTATTTCCGCGAGCGGGGGCACCCGCTGCGCTTCATCGAATTCATGGACGTGGGCAACACGAACCACTGGCGCCAGGATCAGGTGGTGCCGGCGCTGGACCTGATCGCGCGTATTCATCGCGAGTGGCCGATCGAGGCGGCGGGCCCCGCCTACCGCGGCGAGGTGGCTTCGCGCTACCGCTACCGCGATGGTCGCGGCGAGATCGGCATCATCAGCTCGGTGACCGAGCCGTTTTGCCGCGACTGCCACCGCGCGCGGCTTTCCGCCGACGGGAAACTCTACACCTGCCTCTTCGCCGCGGAAGGTCACGACGTGCTTGGGCGCCTGCGCGGAGGGGCGGATGATGCCGCGCTGACGGACTTTATCGCCGGCATCTGGGGCGGACGGAATGATCGCTATTCAGATGAACGGGCAAAATTGATTGCCCGGCATGAGACCCGTCCGAAGGTCGAGATGAGTTTTATCGGCGGGTGATATCAAAGGCGGTGTCGGCGACCCCGCCCTACACGAATGCCCTAACCCAAGGTGGGGATTGGAATCCCCGCCCTACATTCGATCACTGGTAGCGCGCGGAGCGGCCGAGGTAGTTCAGCATCCAGATTTCCTTCCAGACGCGGTAACGGCCGGCCTGGGTGATCTTGCCGAATTCTTCACGCTCGGCGTGCGGGTTCAGAAAACCCATCTGGGTGTTGAGCTGATCGAGCTCGTGCTGCTGGGAATTCAGGTCAGCCAGCGGGCTGTTTTTAAACGCCACGGTGGTGTCGCTGGCCTGCCGCTGCCGGTGCCGCGCGAGCAGGCGCGGCAGGGACCGCCGCCAGGGCAGCCGCTCCACGAACCAGTGCTCCGGGTAGAACCCAGCAAAGGGGATGTAGAAATTGTCCGTCACGAGCCGCTGTCCGTCGGCCGTGAGCGAGGTCAGCGCGTAACACACGCCCACTGTCCAGGTGGCCTGCGGCAGGAAGGTGACTTGCACGCGAATGCGCGCGTCCGCGTCCTGATAAACCGAGCTGCGCAGGTAAACGCCGCCGCCGATCTCAGCTTTCAGTGCCTGCACCTGCTTGAAACCCTGGGCCCGGAGCCATTCGCGCACGCGCAACAAGCGCGGCAGGGTGGGCCACTCCTCGCCCGCGGCGTTGACTGCGTAGCGCGGGAAGAGCGGCAGCGGGCTTACGCTCAGCGCTTGGATACCGAGCCAGTTGTAAATCGTCTCGCCGAGAAACCAAAGGAGCATGAAGGCCGCGGCCAAGGCCCAGAACGGGCGGTTAACGAGTTCGAAGTCCACGCAGATCTGCGCCGCGCCAAAGCCGAAGACGATCCAGCGCAGCCAGCGCACGAAGATCGCGAGCACCGGCGAACCCGCGCGTTGGTTGATCTGCACCAGCACGATCGTGGTCACAATCACGGCGAGGACGAAGTAGGAGGTCGGCATGGGCGCGGGGGACAGAAGACCGGCGAACCCGTGGCGGGGTCCGGGCCGGATCAACGCATCGGAAATTCAGGCGGCGCTCAGCTCAGGCGCACCGGCATGATCACGCAGATGAAGCTGTCCAGTGTCTTGAACACGCCGGGGCTGACCTCGTCCTTCAGCTCGAAGAAGATCTCGTCCTTCGCGAGGGCGCGGAGGGGATCCATGATAAACTGCGGGTTGAAGGCGACTTGGAGCTCCGGGCCGCTGTAGCCAATGGCCATGGACTCGTGCGCCTCGCCGAAATCGGGGCTCTGCGCGGTGATTTCGAGGAGGTTGCTGGTGAGCTTGATCTTCACCGAGTTGGCCTTCTCGCTGCAAACCAGCGCGGCGCGGTGCACGCACTGGAGGAAGAGCTCCCGCTCCAGCTTGATGCGCTGGTGGGTTTCCTTGGGAATAACCTGTTGGTAATTCGGATAATTCCCCTCCACCACTTTGGAGTAGAGGTAGATGCTGTCGATCAGGCCGCTATTGTCCTTGTCGGTCGCGATTTGGAACGCAGCGCGGCGGTCGTTGAAGTTGATTTTGACCTTCTCGCCCTTGTCGAGGAGGCGGAGCAGTTCGCCCACAGTCTTGGCCGGGAGGATGATGGCGCCGGCGGTGTCGGCCGGGACTTCCATCTCCTTCGAGATGTGCGCGAGGCGGCGGCCGTCGGTGGCGACCAGGGTGAGCTTGCCGTCCTTGAAGTTGAAATAGACGCCGTTGAGGATGTAGCGCGTCTCGTCGCTCGACTGGGCGTAGGCGACGCTCTTGAGCATGTCGGTGAGCTCGCCCTGTTTGAGGTGGAACGACTTTTCATCCCCAAACTCCGGCAGCGGCGGAAACTCGTCCTTGCCAATGCCCATGATACGGAAATTGGACCCACCGGAGGTCAGCTTGACCTGATGGTTCGGGGTGGCGTCGACGGTGACGTCGATGTTGGGCAGCTCGCGCACGATGCCGGCCAGGCGCTTCACCGGGAGCGTGACGGAGCCGGTCTCCTTGACCTCGGCCTTGATCTGGCAGCGGATGCCGAGGTCGAGGTTGGTGGTAGTGAGGGAAATCTGGTCCTTCTCCGCCTCGATCAGCACGTTGCTCAGGATGGGCATGGTGGCCTTGGAGCCGACCACGTTGAGCACTTGGGCGAGACCGTTGGCGAAATGATCGCGGTTGATTTTGAATTTCATGGATGCGCGGGGCGGACGGGAACTAGGAAGTTAACAAAGGCTAAAAGATTACCTCTTCAATAAGGAATTCCAACCGTATTCATATATGCGGCGAAAAACCCGAACAACCGGCTCCGCTCCCTCGTAAAAACGCCGGTTTTGGGCTGTGAAAAACTTCGGACAATCGGCCAATAACCGGGGGGTTGTTCCCAGCCAAAAGTTGCCGGGAAACGCCGCGCAGGTTGCTCACACGGTTTTTCCCAGTGCAGCGCGCCGAGCCCGGCGGGTGAGGTTGAGGTGGCGGAAGAGCCCATAGAAAATATAGCCGAGGGTGAGGATGAGCAGCGCGACCTCCTTGAGCACCACCACGACGCCGGCCACGACGAGGAAGAGGATGAAGTTGCCAACCTGGGTGGTCGTCTGCAGGTCGACCTTTTTTCCGCTGGGGTAGCGGACGTGGCTGACCATCAGCACGGCGATCAGCACCATGAGGAAGGGCAGCGCCAGCGCCCAGCGGTTCAGCGACTTGTCGCTCTCGACCAGCTCGATGAGGAAGAGCACCAACGCGCCAACCGTGCCCGCGGCCGCCGGGACCGGCAGACCCATGAAGTCTTTGCTCGAATCGTCGGTGTCGCGGTGGAGTAGGGGGTTCGTGATCACGTTGAACCGCGCGAGCCGGATCGCCGCGCACAGCAGGTAGACGAAACCGACGAACCAGCCGACGTTGCGGAACCATGTGATGCCCTGCGTCGGCGAGATGATGAAGAAGAACATCAAGAGCGCCGGCGCGATGCCGAACGAGATGATGTCTGCGATCGAGTCGAACTCCGCGCCGAAGAGCGATTCGCGGCCGCCCATTCGCGCGAGCCGGCCATCGAGCATGTCGAAGGCGGCCGCGCCGAGGATGAACCACACGGCGACCTTGTAGTGATCCGTGGGGGTGCCATCGAGGTATAGCCCGTCCAGCGCAGTTTCCGCCAGGCGCGCGTGGATGCAGTTGATCACGGCCATGAAGCCGCAGAACAGGTTTCCCGCCGTCATCAGGTTCGGCAGGAAATAGATCCGGCTCGCCTGCGTGACGTTGTAGGGATTCTCCGGGTCGGCGGGATCGCCGGGCGGGAGGTGCGGTTTGCCGGGCGCGCTCATTTCTTCGTCAGGCTTTCGAGGTATTTCCAAAATTTTGAGTGCTGCTCCACCAGCTGCTGTTCGCTGACCGGCAGCCGGTTGCGCAGGAGAAAGTCCTCCAGGGAGTTTTTGTGCAGGATGTAATACGTGTGCAGCGTATCGCCCTGCTGGTCGAAATAGAAACGGTAGTCACCAGAGCGCAGCCGGAAGAACTCCCGGCCCTCGCGGGTGAACTTGCCGAGCGGTTCGCGCGGCTGCTCGAGGTCGCGCGGCTTCAGGTTGCTGATCGGCTCGATGAGCTCCAGCTGCGTGAGTTTGTCGAGCTGGTTCAGCTCGCGCAGGCTCTGCTCGGAAAAGGTGACTTGATACATGGCGGGAGGGGGAAAGTGGGGCGGCTGTAACCGACGACCGGCCGGTGCCGTCTCGTCTGCCATAAACCCTGAATCCCATATCCCATGAAAGAGTCACCAGTAACTTTACTCCTCGCGGCCGCAACGCTATTCCTTGTGCCCGCCGCTCTCTCCGCCCAGCCCGCTCCCGCCGATGACGATGCCCCGCCCCCGCCCCGCGGTCCGCGCTGGGAACGCTTCGACGCCAACGGCGACGGCAAGCTCGACGATAAGGAACGCGCCGCCGTCGTCCGCGAACGCCTCACCGCGAATCCGCGCTTCATTGAGCGCGCCGACAGCGACGATGACGGCGTGATCAGCGACAACGAGTGGGCGGCTGCCAAAACCAAGTTCAAGGAGATGCGCGAGCATCGCGGCGAAGGCCGTGGTCCCGGCCCCAAGGGCAGCCGCAAAGACCGTCCCGGACACGATCCGGACTTCCGCCGCGGCTACCTCCTCGGCAAGTATGACGCCAACGGCGACCACAAGTTCGACGAGGCCGAGCGCGCCACGCTGAAGGCCGACATGGAAGGCCATATCCGCGCCCGCATGGAGAAGCAACTCGCCCGCTTGAAGGCCGCCGATACCGATGGCGACGGCAAGTTCAGCGATGCCGAGTGGGCCGCCGCCAAGGAAAGCTTCCGCGCCGAGATGAAGCACCGCCACCCCGGCAAGAGCCGACCCGGGATGCCCCCGCCGCCCCCGGCCGAGTAAACGGTCGGTTCGGTTTCAATCGCAATTAAGACGGCGGATCATTCGGTCCGCCGTCTTTCGTGTTTTCATCGGCGGAGTGCGCGGCACACTGGGTCCATGTCCGTTACGCTTTCCGACGTCCGCGCCGCCCGGCGCCGCATCGCCTCCGGCTTGATCCAATCGCCTTGTCCGGAATCGATCCCGTTGTCCGAAATCACCGGCGCGCGTGTTTTCTGCAAACTCGACAACTTTCAACGCACGGGCTCGTTCAAGGAACGCGGCGCGCGCAACGCCCTGCTGCGGCTCGGAGCCAAACAACGAAAGCTCGGCGTCGTCGCCGCCAGCGGCGGCAACCACGCACTCGGCCTGGCCTATCACGGCAAGTTGCTCGGCATCCCGGTCACGGTCGTAATGCCGGACTACGCGCCGCTCATCAAGATCACCACCTGCCAGCGCCTGGGCGCCAACGTCATCGTGCAGGGGCGCGACTTCGTGGTGGCGCGCGCCCTGGCCGACCGACTTGCCGCCCAACACGGTTACACTTACATCCACGGCTTTGATCATCCCGACATTATTGCCGGCCAGGGCACGATGGGCTTGGAGATTCTCGAGCAAGTGCGTGCGGCCGACGCGATTGTGTGTCCGGTGGGCGGCGGCGGACTCATTGCCGGCGTGGCGCTCACCGTGAAATCGGTGCGCCCGCGCGTGAAGGTCATCGGCGTCGAAAGCAAGGCCACGGGGAACTTCACCGCTGCGCTCAAAGCCGGAAAACCCGTCCTGCAACCGCGCCGCCCCACGCTGGCTGATGGTCTTGCTACGCTCACGGTGGGGGCCAATGCCTTCGCCTTGGCGCGCAAGCACGTCGACGAGGTCGTCACGGTCAGCGAGGACGCCATCGCGCTCGCGATCCTGCGCATGGTTGAATTGGAAAAAACAGTCGTCGAGGGCGCCGCGGCCGCGCCGCTGGCGGCGTTGATGAGCGGCGCGCTGCCCAAGCTAGCGGGCAAGACCGTCGTCCTCGCGGTATGCGGCGGCAACATCGACCCGGCCGTGCTCAGCCGCATCATTGAGTGCGGTCTCGTGACGGATGGACGTCTCACGCGCTTCACCGCGCGCATCAGCGACCGACCCGGTGGCCTCGCCCGGCTCACGCGCGTCATCGCGGAATGCGGTGCGAGCGTGAAGGACATTGCGCACGACCGCGCGTTCAGCGGTTCTGACGTGTCGGCCGTGCACGCGGTGTGCACCGTCGAGACCCGGGATCGCGCCCACATCAAGGCCCTCCACCGCGCCTTGAAGAAAAATGGTTTTCCATTGGTCGTGGCGAAGTAAGTCGGTCCCGCGCGCCGCGGTGGTTGCGTTGATCGCGCTGGTCGGCTGCCAACACCGCCCGGCGGAATCCAAGCCGGTCGAGTCAACGACCGCCACCATGCTCGACGCGCCTCCGGCGCTTCCCCCCGTGCGCGAAGGGTATGCGTTCATCCTGGCCGGAGAACGGTTCGATGCCGGCACACGCGTGGTGACTTTCCTGGAGTCCAATGGCTTCGATGCCTACGCGATTCCGGTGTCGGCAGCGACCCCTTACGAAAACCACGGCGTGCGCCGTTTCCCGGCACCCGATGGCGGCGAACCTGCTGAGTTGCCCGAGCCTGCAACGCTGGAGCAGCTGCGTGGGCTCGTGGACCAAGGGGTGCTGCACTACGACAGCGAGGGATTGAGCCGCCGGACTTTTCCGATCCTGCAAAAGCGCGGGCTCAGCGCGCACTTCCTCGTCGATGTGGATGGCACGATTTACCAGACCCTCGATCTGCGCGAGCGCGCTTACCACGCGACCATCGCCAACAGCCGTTCCATCGGCATCGAGATCGCTAACCTCGGGGCGTATCCGCCCGGTGAGACCCAGGAAGCGGACCCGTGGTATCAACGCGCCTCGGATGGCACCGTCATCATGCAGGCGCCGCCGGACGGCCGACCGCGCGGCGTGTTCACACCGGACTTTGTCGCCCGTCCTGATCGACCCGACCCGGTGCGCGGCGTGATTCACGGAAAGGAATTCGTGCAATACGATTTCACGCCGGAGCAATACGCGGCGCTGGCCCGTCTGCTCGCAGCGTTGCACCGCGCGCTGCCGGCCATCGCGCTTGACGCACCGCGCGACGCAGACGGAGAAGTACTGACGCGACAGCTCACGCAGGAAGAATTCGCCCGCTTTCGCGGCTTGATCGGCCACCTGCACATCCAGGCCAACAAGATCGACCCAGGTCCCGCGCTGCAGTGGGAACGGTTGATCGCGGAGGCGCGCGCGCTGGCGGCGGCTCAGGACTGACTGGGTGCGGGTTGCTTGCGCCCAAAGGCGGGATCGATGCGCAGCTTTGTCGCGACGTAGAG
>JAPOIC010000257.1 GCA_029979145.1 Opitutaceae bacterium | reverse complement strand
GGTTCTCAGTTACCTCCGCTGCCTCCTGTAAAACCAGTATTCCTCTGCGGGCTCTGCGATCTCCCGTGCAATCAGTTTTGACAGGAGGACGCGGAGGCGGGGTCGGCGACCCCGCCCTACATTTCGGGCAGATTCGCGCAGAGCTCGATTACGTTGCCGTCGGGATCAGCCGCGAAAATCTGGCGCGCTCCGTCAGGCCGTGGCTTGGGGCCGCGAAAGGCCACGCCGGCCGCCGCCAAGCGCGCCGCAGCCGCGTCGAGATCCGACACGAGCAGCGCAAAATGCCCGGCCCGCGCGCCGACTTCCCGGTCGCGATTACCGATGAGGTGCAGCTCCTGCGTCACGCCGAGCCGGAACCAAGCGCCGGGGAACCCAAAGTCCGGCCGCGGCAATGCCGGCAAGCCCAAGACTTCGCCGTAAAAATGCACGCTTGCCGCCACGTCGCTCACGTCGAGGGCAACGTGGTTCAATTCCCGCACGGAAAAGGTCGGCGCAGTCACGGGCAGCAAGGCTTCAGGCCGCGGCTGGTGCCGGCCTGCGCGCCACGAGGAACGGCAGCAGCGCGATGCACACGAGGCCCGCGAGGCCGTCGATCGTCAGCGTGATCGGATAACCCCAGCGTTCGATCGCGAAGCCCTGCCACGTAGCGGAGTAAGTGATGGCGAGATTGCACAGCGCCATGTAGGCGGTGAACTGCGTGGCCGCGACCGCCGGCGTGGTGATGTCCATGAACAACGCCGAGCGCGTGCCATACATCAGGCCTTGGAAGACCGAGAACACGAGGCAGGCCGTCCAGAAGGCGGTGACCAACGCGTCCGCCGGCACAGGCCGGTCCGGCAGCTGCGGATCAATCGGCATGATCCAACCCTGCCGCCACATGATCCAAGCGAGCGCAAAGCCCGGGAGGGTCGTGCCGACGTAATAGAGAGCCAGCATCTTGCGGCGGCCAAAGCGGTCGGACAACCAGCCGCCCACCACGCAGCCGACCGCGCTGATAATGGTCGAGGCCAGGGCCAGCTGCGCGATGGAGTGGTCCGTGAGGCCGAGCTCCACCGCGAGGTTGGACTGCAACGCCAGGCTGAGCGCGTAGGCGCCACCGGGCAGCAGGGCGAAGATCAGGCCGATCCACGCCGCGCGGGAGCCGGCAAAGGCGCGGAAGGCGTCCTTGCCAAAATGCGCCAGCTCACCGCCGATGTGCGCCCAGATCGGACCGGCGTTTCCCCGGGCCGGGAGGCGCGGTTCGCGGATTGGCAGGGCCACAAAGAACAACACCGCCAGCAGCACAATGGCGACGAACACGTAGCTGGCCGACATGCCGATATGCGGAATGAGGAAAAGCACGCCCGCGCCGCCCAGCGCCTGGCCCAGATATGCACCGCCGAACATCAGGCCGTTCGCCACGCCGCGTTCCTTTTCGCTGAGGACATTGCAGGCCAACGCATCGATCGCCACGTCCTGCGTCGCGCCAAAGAAATTAAAGATCAGGATGACAAAGGTGTAGAGTTTGAACTCCGCCGTGAAATCGATCGGCAGCGCGACCATCAGCATCATCACCATCATCGCCTGGGTCAGGACGATCCAGGTGCGGCGGCGGCCGAAACGCTCGGACGAGATCACGTCGACGAACGGCCCCATCGCCCACTTGAAGGCCCAAGGCAGGTAAAGCGTGCCAACAAAGGCGCCGATCTCTGCAGGCCCGAGGCCTTGACGGCGCATTTGGGTGGAGATGGCCGTCGCCGCAAAGCCGAGGGGCATGCCCTCCGTGAGATACAGGGCAAAGAAGGCGAACAGGCGACCGGCGCGCGTCGCCAGGAGGTCGGGGAGTCTCATGGAACGCGCGCAGCCTGCCCAGTCGCCACGCGCCTCGCAAGCCGATCCTCGGCGCGTCAAGGAAGGGATGAGAGGCGGATCGATCTAGGGCGGGGTCGCTGACCCCGCCACTCGTCGGCCGCAACGTATTCGAAGGCGGGGTCGGCGACCCCGCCCTACACCAAGCCATCCAATCCGGTCGGCGGACACGTCACCCGCGCTCAGCTCATCCGCCACTCCGGCGGGTCGAAGACGAAGCCGTGGAAGTAGCGGTGCTGCGCCGGCGTGAGCTTTTCGTTGTAGAAGGCCTTACTATAGCCCCAGTGCGCCATGTTCGCCAGCATCCACGGGTGCTCGTAGCCGTAGTAAAGCATCTGCCGGCCGGGCTGGCCGGGATGATAGGGCGCGGCGGTGTGCCACACGGCGTTGTGAAACAGGATCGCGCTGCCCGCGGGGGCGCAGACTTGCAGGGCGCCGGGGAAGAACTCGCGTTTCTCGCGGTCTTCCTTGGACAGCTCCGCCCGTGCCAGATGGCTGCCCGGGACGAGGGTGAGGTTGCCGCGCCACGGCTGGGTCATGTCGGTCAGGTAGTAGCCGACCTTGAGCTGAAACAGCGGGATCTGACCAGGCATGTTGCGGTAACCGTTGTCGCTGCCGTCGAGATGCCAGCCGTCGACGCGGTTCGCGAAGTCCACCGGATCCTCCACGATCGCGTCGCTCGCGTGGTAGTGCGGCTCCTGGTTGCAGAAGGCGTGGAGATACGGCACGAGCGCGGGCCAATCGAGCAGCGCCTGAAACAAGGCGTCGTCCTCGAGCAGATTGAGGATGCGCGTGCTCTTCGCGCCGTTGACGTGGGTCAGGTCGGCCGGGCCCTTGGGCGGCCACACGGCCTTGTGGCCGGCGGGCTGCTTCGCCCGCCGGCGCTGCACCGCGCCATCAAGCGCGGCGAGCAGGCGCTGCGTGTGCTCAGGGGTAAGGAAGTTCTCGAGCACCAGATAGCCCTGGGTCTCGAAGTGAAAGCGTTCGGAGGAAGTAGGCATGGGCGGCAACAACTCCGTCGTAAACCGGCCCCCGGGCGCCGCAAGGGGCAACTGTAGTGATTATTCCCATTCGCCTCTGG
>JAPOIC010000308.1 GCA_029979145.1 Opitutaceae bacterium | reverse complement strand
CGCCTCGACGTGCAGGATGTGCGCTACCGCGCGCCGCTGGAATACGTGTCAGTTTGAACAATTGGAGCGGGCCCGGTGAAACTGGACGACGTCATCAACACGCCCGGTTTTGCCGCCGACCCGTTTCCTGTCTACCGCCCAAGCCATGGTGCGCCGGCTGACCACCGTGAACGACCAACTCGCCGCCAGCGGCCTGCCCCGGCTCAAGCTCGGCGTCGGTCTGGCCCGCGGCCCCCTCGTCGTCGGCAAGATCGGTTCACTGGAACGCATGCAACACACCGTCATCGGCGGCACCGTGAATCTCGCCTCGCGCCTGGAGGGCCTGTCAAAAGACCTCGGCGCCGCCGTAATCCTTGAGCACCACGTGTGGTCGGAACTCAACCCCAACCTTCAAGCCGAGTTTTCCGATCGCGGCGAACAGCCGGTCCGGGGCCGGAGCGAAACAGCCCGGCTCTACGCTTGGGCCGGATAGGATTCAGCCCACTGTCACCACCAGTTTGGTCAGCGCGCGGATGCCCATGGTGGGTTTCCAGCTGAGGTCGTCGGTCGCCAACTGCAGATTCGGCACCCGGCGAACGAGGGCCCGGAACGCGATCTCCATCTCCATCCGGGCAAGCACGGCGCCAAGGCAGAAATGCGCGCCGTAGCCAAACGCGAGATGCTTGTTGGGCGTGCGCGCGAGGTCGAAGACATCCGGTTCCGGAAAAACCGCGGGGTCGCGATCAGCGGCCCCGAGGAGAAAAACGACCAGCTGCCCCGGGGAGATGGTTCTTCCCTCCAGCACGATTTCCTCACGCGCTTTGCGCACGGCGCGGGTCACGGGTGATTCCCAGCGCAACGCCTCCTCCACGGTGCCACGGACGTGAGTATCGACGTCAGCCTTGAGCTGTGCAAATTGCTGCGGGTGTCGGAGCAAGGCCATGACCCCGCTGGCGATGCCGTTGGTCGTGGTCTCGTGGCCGGCGAGGAACACAAACACGCACATCGCGTAGAGTTCCTCATTGGACAGTCGCTCGCCATCGGCCTCGGCGGTGGCCAGGGCCCTGAGCAGATCGTCGCGCGGGCTGGCGCGGCGTTCGGCGACGAGGCGTTCAAACAGCGCGATCACCTCGTGCATCGCGGCCTGCGCGGTCTCGGCGTGATTTTTGAGTTTCGGCCCGCCCGCCGTGCTGAAATGCATGATGCCTTCCACCAGCTCGCGGAACCGGTCGCGCTCTGCCAGCGGGATGCCGAGCATCTCGCAGATGACCGTCGCGGGCAGCGGTTGGCAAAAGTTCGCAATCAGGTCGCACGGCTCGCCGCGTGGCAGGTCGTCGAGCAAGGCGTCGACCAGTGCCTCAATGCGCGGCATCAACCGGCGGATCATCCGCGGCGTAAACGCGAGGTTCACCAGCTTGCGCAAGCGCGTGTGATCAGGCTCGTCGGTGAGCTGAATCCACTTCGACACGTGGTCGAGCAACGGCTGCACCTTGGCCCGCAGGTCCGGTGGCAAGGCCTGCACATACATGTCGGTGCGGTTCGAGGAGAATCGCTCGTCCTTTAGGCCGGCGAAGCAGAGATTGTAACGCGTGACGAGCCAGAGTTTCATCGGCGCGCACCAGTGCACCGGATCCTCGCGCCGCAGCCGGGCAAAGAGCGGATGCGGATTCTGCAGGCGTTCCTCGCAGAACGCGCGGTAGTCCGCCGTCTCGGTCAGTGGCAGGCTCATGCCGACGCGTCCGGATACTCGTGCACCAAGTAGTGCCGGCGCGGCTCGTCCTCCTCGAAGGTGATGAACCGCTCGCAGGGCTCGAGCCAGCAGTTGTCATCAAAATCATCACACACGCGGCTGACCT
>JAPOIC010000287.1 GCA_029979145.1 Opitutaceae bacterium | reverse complement strand
CGGAGTTTTGAAAGGGCGGTGAGTCGCTCACTGGAAGCGGCGAAGGCCTCCCGCATATCACGGTTGTCCGGCATCGATTCCGGGAAAAGCAGGGTATCCAGGGCGGGGCGTTTGGCCCCCGCGATGCGGTCGAAAAAGCTGAGATCCTCCGCCAGATGTTCGGCGGCCTTGAGGTCCGGGGCTACGACCAGCCAGACCGGGTGGGCATGACGGCCCAAGAGTGCCGCGAGCACGCAACCGCGCGCAGCGGCACAGATGCCGGTGTGGGCGTGGCGTTCGGAGGCGACGGACATGGGAGGCGAAGACTGTGCGCGCGAATGGCGGAATGCCAAGCGCGGTGCGGCGGGCGACCGGGGAGCCTTACTCGAGGCCGGCCGGGGGCCAGGCGTCGAGGGCGTCGCGGGCGGCGGCTTCCTCGGCGCGCTGCTTGGAGGTGCCGCGCCCGGTGGCGAGGGGGCGATTCTTGAAATACAGCACCACTTCGAATTCGCGCGCATGGGCTTGGCCGGTGGTGGCGGCAACCTCGTAGCGCAGGGCGCTGTTGCCGTGGTCCGGCTGTACGAGTTCCTGGAGGCGGCCCTTGGGGTTGTTGGCGGGCTGGACTTGGGCGAGACGTTGGGGGATGTCGCCGTAAAGCCTCAGCACCACGGCCTTGGTGGTTTCGTAACCGGCGTCGAGGTAGACGGCGGCGATGACGGCCTCAAAGGCATCCTCCAGGGTGGAGTCGCGCTCGGCGCCGCCGTTGGCGGCCTCGCTCGGACCGACGCGGATGCACGTCGCCAAGTCGAGCTCGCGTGCCATCGCACTGAGGTAGGCGCCCTTCACGAGTGAGAAGCGTTTGCTGCTGAGCGCGCCCTCCCGGTCGCCGGGGAAGAGGCGAAAGAGTTCCTCGGTCAGAATGAGCTGCAGGACTGCGTCGCCCAAGAATTCCAAGCGCTGGTTGGAGTCCGCGACGGCCGGGTCCTCGTTGACCACCGAAGGATGGGTCAAGGCCACTTCCAGCAGGGTCGGTCGGTGGAAATTGTGGCCGAGGCGAGCTTGCAGGGCGGTGATTGTGGCGCTCATGAGCTGGCGCTGGAGTAGCGGCGCAGGCCGCGGTGAAACACGATGGTGCCAAGCGCCAGCCACGCGGCGGTCGCGCCGACCAGCCAGAGGGCAAGCATCGGCTGGAAACCGTGCAGCAGCGTTTGGGCCGGGACGTTGCTCACGATCACGACGGGCAGGGTCCAGACAAAGACGAACTGGGTGATGCCCTTGAACGCCTCGCGCGGGAGGCGGGAAAACTCGAACAGCGTGAAGTAGCTGCCCTCCAGGCCTTGGGCGTTGGTGATCCAAAAGCTGAGCGAGACCAAGGTGAGCAGCGCGCTGTAGTGGATGATTAAGCCGCAGCCCACCAGCAGCAGATACATCAGCATGTCACCGACGGAGGGCTGGAGTCCGAGTTGCCACGCGGAGTAACCAACTACGGCCGCCGCGACCACGGAGTTGGCCAGCCCGTCGAGGTCGAGCTTTCGCGTGGTGGCCATGAACATGATGTTGCCCGGCTGGGCTAGGAAGAAGTCGAAGTAGCCGCTGCGCACGTTGCGGCCAAGCTCGAACAGGCTGCTCCAGAAGAAGCCCATGAGGAAGCGCTGGATCAGCATCGAGGTGCCGACGAGCAGCATCATCTCGTATTTGCTCCAACCGGCGATGGTGTCGGTATGCGCGTAGATCACGCTGACGAGCAGGACATTCACGGCCATCCACATGAGCTCGACGCTGGACCACAGCAGAAAGTCGAAACGAAACATCATCGTGCGCGTGATCGAGTAGCGCACGGAGGCGAGCCAGATGCGGAAATAGTGGCGCAGCATGTTCAGCCTCCGACGGCGGTGTGACGGCGCAGGCCGCGGGTCCAGAGCAGGTGATTGATGAGCAGAAGGCCGACGACCCACGCGGCTTGCGCGGCGAGGCCCTGCACGGCGAGTTCCGGTCCGATGCGGCCGGTGAGCACGGCGGCGGGGAAATACATCTGGTAGTAAAACGGCAACCACTGTGAGAGCCGGAAAACCCAGTCGGGCATCAGGTCGAGCGGGAACATCTGGCCGCCGAGCACCGTTTCAATCGCGAGCGAGAGGATGACGAAGCCCTGGATCTCAAGAAACCAGAACGTCAGGAGTCCGAAGCAATAGGCGATGCTGAACTGGATCAGGCCGGAGAGCAGGATGGCGGGCAATCCCACGAGCAGTCGCCAGACTTCGTCAGGAAACGCG
>JAPOIC010000111.1 GCA_029979145.1 Opitutaceae bacterium | reverse complement strand
GCGCCGACCTTCGCCGCGCTCGATGCCCACAGCAACGCGAATCGGACCGCGGTTGCCGCTAAGGGATCGCCGCGCATGCTCCCGGTATGTCCAATTTCTCATCGGACCGCGGTCCGGTTGATACGGAGGGTCGACCGCGGATCATCAAGCTTGGCACGCTTGACGCCTACGTGGTCGAAACCACGCCGTTTGCGCACCTTGGTCGACTGCTCCGTGCAGCACGCCTGGCGTCTCCTCGACCACGCCGTCGTGAGGCCGGAACGTGTGGTCGAGGTCGGGGTAACGGGCGGGTTTGGTCTTGGTGCCGCGGCGGCGGGTTGAGGACTTGGGTTTCGGCCCGTTGGGGACAACGGGCCCTACCTTGGCGGGCTTTTTCGGCACGGGCAGATAGGGATCGATCCGCTGGCGGAAATGATCAAGGCAAATGAACCCCTCAGGGCCGCCTCCGCCCGAAAGGGATGAGAGAGAAAAATTGTCCTGGCTTCTTGTGCGGAACCAGCGCCGAGAGCTGCGGGCCGTTGGCAGCAACGGCCGCGAAACTTCTCCGTCCCTTTGCGCGCTTCGCGTCCTTCGCGGTTAAACCACCGCCCCTGTCCGCACGTCGATGGCCGCGAAGGCGCTCATCGTCACGGGTTGCTGGGCCAGCCAGATGGTGTGCGGGTGGGCCTGAGGCATAGCAACGCTGGCGAAGGCGGTGTGCTGATTGTTGACGCGGCCGGGGGTCGGAGTGGCGCCGAGGAAGGCGATGGCGTCGTCGACGGTGGCGCGGTGGGCTTGGGCGGACATCCATGCGGTGATCTGATCGCGACGTTCGACGCTGAAGCCGCTGGGGTCCGGTCCGGTGTAGCCGCGGCTGCGCAGGGCGGTATCGGCGGCGCCGGCGGGGTGGTTGGTCAACGCGTAGGTGCCGGTGGGCGAGGTGTGCTTGGTGTAGTCGCCGCAGTAGTTGGAGCTGGCGAAGACCGCGCCGGTGGCGTCGACGGCGATGAGGTTGCAGAAGAACTTGAAGCGGCGGCAGCGCGCCTCGATTTCCGCGACGGTGGCGCAGTGCTGGAGCATGTCGCGGAAGACGAGGTCGACGGGCACGAGGTTTTCCAGGTTGAAGCGCACACCGGGGCAGATGAGGGAGGAAATCCCGAGCGCGAGCCCGGCCTCGTTCATGCCACGGTTGGCCCAGACGGTGCCGGCGATGGGAAAACTGACGAAGCGCAGACCCTGGGTCGGCGCCACGTGCGCGATAGTGTAGAGGAAGCGCGGGTCATCGAGCGTGCCGCCGGTGAGGGTGTGGCCGTTGGCGCCGGGCAAGGCGAAGCTGGAACAGGCGCCGGCGTGATAGACCTCGTATTGCCAGGCGCGGAAGCTGAGGAGCTCGGCGAGCTCGGGCGTGATGCCGGAGCCCTCGGCGAGGCCTTGGATTTCCTCCTGCAGCCACGGCCAGTGATCGAAGCAGAACGTGCGCAGGCGTTTTTGCCACGCGGTGATGCGGTCCATCGTCGCGGCCTTGGCGCCGGTGATGAAATCGCCGAGCAGCACGGCGACATTGCCGTGCACCTGGCTGCGGACGGCGGCACCCTGCTGGCGGCCGAGGTCGCGGGGCGAACCGTGCAAGGTCAGGACCGGGGGCGGGGGCGTGGTCACGGCTCGGGAACTTGGCCGGGCGGCCCCAGCGGGTCAATCGCCAGGAGGGCGAAACGCGAAACGCCAAGAGGCGAAAGGGGCGAAGGTTCGCGAAGGAGCTGAGGAGGTATTGTTGGCGAACCTTTGCGCTCTTGGCGTCTTCGCATTTAACCCAACAACGGCTTGCTCAGGTCCTGGGGTCAGGCAGCCTGCGGTCAACCCCTTCCCCTTTATGCTGACTGCCGAACAGATCACCGCTTATGATCGCGACGGGTATGTGCTCGTGCCCGATCTTTTTTCCGCCGAGGAAATCGCCATCCTCCTGAGCCACGTGAACGACCCGCGTGTCGGCGGGCACACGTGGGCGGCCAAGGACGCCGCGGGCAAGGAGAGCAAGCTGTCGCTCTGGATGGACACGGGCGACGATGTATTTGGCGCCGTCTCGGCGAGTCCACGCGTGGTCACGGCCGTGCAGATGCTGCTGCGCGAGGAGGTGTATCACTGGCACAGCAAGGTCATGTTGAAGGAGCCGCGCGTTGGCGGTGCGTGGGAGTGGCACCAGGATTACGGCTACTGGTATGGCGACGGCTGTCTGTATCCGCGCATGCTCTCGTGCATGATTGCGCTGGATCCGGCGACGCGGGGGAACGGTTGCCTCAAGGTGATTCCAGGTTCGCATTTGCTCGGGCGCTTTGATCACGGTCGCGTCGGCGGCCAGAACGGCGCGGATCAGGAACGCGTGCAGGCGGCGATCGCGCGACTCGGCGAAGTCTATTGCGAAGCACCCGCGGGCAGCGCGCTGTTTTTCCACGGCAACACGTTTCACTCGTCGGAAGCCAATCTTTCGGACCATCCGCGCCGCGCTTACATCTGTTGTTATAACGCGCTCTCGAATCCGCCCTACGGCGGCAAGGGTCACGGCAAGGTCGAGCCGATCCGGATGGCGGCGGACGACGCGATCCTGCGCCACGGTGCGACGGTGGCGGGGTGAAGTGAAATGGGAGCGCCGGCGTCTCGCCGGCTCGGAAAGGCGGGATTTGGAAATCCCGCCCTACACTACGATCCTCAATCCCGCATCATTTCGTCCAGCAGGGGCTGCATGGCGTCGGCCCAGAGTTGGTAGCCGGCGGCGTTGGGGTGCAGTTGGTCGGGCATGATGATGTTGGGGATCGTGCCGTCGTTGCCGAGCAGGGTGCGCGTGATGTTGAGGTAGCGGATGCGGCGGCCGTCATCCAGGCCGGCGAGGTTGGCGTTCACGTCGCGGATGATGGCCATCTTCCGCTCCCACGGATCGGGATTGCCATTGCGCTCCCAACGCGGGCCGCGCGGGAAGATGCCGAGTAGGAGGATCTTGGTGTCGGGCAGCTTTTCCTGAATCAGGGCGATGATCCGGCGGTTGCCGGCGATGATCTCGGCGGCGGTGTTCGCGCCGGTGTTGTTGGTGCCGAGCATGAAGACGACGACCTTGGGCGAGATGCCGTCGAGCTCGCCGTGGTCGATGCGCCAGATGACGTGCTGGGTGCGATCGCCGCTGATGCCGAAATTGGCCGGCTGGTATTGGCCGTAATAGTGCTCCCAAATGTGCGGTACCTTGCGCCAGCCTTGGGTGATGGAATCGCCGAGAAAGAGCACGCCGATGGGGCCGGCCTGGCCGCGGGCGAGGAAAGACGCATGCAATTCCATGAACTTCGGTTGGCCCGGATTGGGCACGGGCACCAGCGCATCGTTGACCTCGGCCGGGGCGGGGCCCTGGGCTGAAGCCACTGACAGCGTCAGGGCGAAACTGAAAAACCAAACGGCGAGACGGCGTTGAACAGGCATGGGCATAAAGCGGATCAGTTGGCTGCCGGGGCGGGGATCTGCGCCGACTGGTAGGCGAGCAACCGCCACGCGCCGGCTTCCTGTCGCCACACGGCGAGGAAGCGCAGGCGGAAGGCGAGGGGCTTGTCGCCGAGGCGCACGCGCAGGCTGGCGCGACCCGTGATCACGGCGATGCCGTCGGCCGCGCGCTCGATGGCCATGTCCTCGTAGTCGTAGGCCTCGTAGCGCATTTTGCTTGAGCGCACGGCGTCGAGAAAGTCGGTCTTGGTCTGCAGCCGGCCGTCGGCGTGGCCGTAGCGCAGGTCCTCCGACAGGAGGTCGTCCAAGCGTGCGGCGTCGCCGGCGATGGTGGCCATCACGCGGCGCGTGTCGGCGGCCCGGACCTCGTCGGCGAAGGATGCGGCCTGCAGCGACAGGAGCCCGCCGACCAGGAAGATCCCGGCGAGGCGCCCGAGACGAAAGAACCGGCGGGCGGTCATTCTTTCCGCGACAGCAGCCAGAAGGCGTGGATCACGCCGCCGATGCCGAGGAGCAGCACCCACAAGACCAGATTGATGATGAAATCCTTGCCGGCGCCCTTGCGGAGAAGCACGGCCAGCGGCGGGATGAAGATGCAGAGGATGATGTCGAGAACGCTCATAGGGTAGGGGGCCGAGCGGAGCGTGGTGCAACCGGGTCGTTCCGACAAGCCCGCGTTCAACCCGATTGGCCGGAGGGCCGCGCTGGTTTATTCGCGGCGCGGGTCAACAGGCGCTGCATCTTCCGTGCCCGGGCCCGCAGTGCCGGCGTATCGCCGTGGGCGGCGCTGGCGTTGACCAGGGTGATGACGCGCGCGCGTTCATTGGCGAAACCGGCCGGTGCGCTCAGGTGCACGAGGCACTCCACCGCGCAGGCCCGCACGATGCTGCTGCGATCGGCGAGGTAGCCTTGGATCAGGGCGAGGGCCCGGCGTCGTTTCGCTGCGGTCAGGGGGTCGAGCCGGGGCAGCAGCTGGCAGACATGCTCGCGCACGACCCAGTGCTTGAGGTGGGCGACGCGTTCCAGCAGTTCCTGCTTGTAGGGCTGCAGCAAGTCGGGCCGTGCGGCGGCGACTTTTTCGAGGGCATCGCTCGCGCGCGCTTATGACTTCGTCATCGCTGGCGATGCCGTCGAACAACTCGTCGATCAGGTCCGGCTGCGCCAGCACCTGCGCCGCGACAGCAGTGGAACGCCCCAAGGTCCGGAGGTCTCCGCCGGCAAGTTGCTCGAGCAGAGTGGGCATGACCTCAAGGCGTCGCGGTCAACGTGTAGGTCAGCAACGGCGCGGGCGTGCCCTCGGTCACGACGTAGAGGATTTTTCCGTCGGGCGAGAAGCACGCGCCCTCGGCTTGAATGAGGCCGTGGGTGGCGAGTTGCACGCCCTCGCGCGCAAACGCGTCGGCCCAGGATTCGCCGTCGTGGCGTTCGTAAAGGTAAGGTTCGCCGTAGGAGAGCAGCACCGCGCGGCGGCCGTCGGGCGTGATGTCGAGGCTGCAGGGCCAGTGGCGGACCTTGCCCCAGGGCGCATCGATCTTGGCCAGCGGGCCGGTGGGTTCGGGAATGCCGTTGGCCGGCCCCACTTTTTTCGCCGTCATCCGGCGGCTGGAATCCTCAGGCGCGAAGGGCAGGGTGTAGATCACCGGCGGCAGCGTGCGCTTGGATGCAAGGTAGATGACGCTCTCGGTGGCATCGACGGCGACATTTTCACAGTCACGTGGGCCGTCGGGATAAACGTAACGGATGACGCGCACGGGCTCGGCCATGATTTCCAGCTTCGGGTCGAGCTCTGCGGGGTCGGGCTCGGCGATCACGTAGAGCACGCATTCGTCGCGCTTGGCGTAATTGTCACCGACGTCCGCGGCGACGAGGTAGGGCTGACCGTCGATCACGCAGGACGTCACGTCTTCCCAGTCGTAGTTCACGGCACCCTTGATGCGCACGGAGCCGAGGTAGGTGCCGTCGGTGCGGACGGCATAGAGGACGGGTTCACCGCCGCTGTCGTTGTTGATCCAAAGAATGCCGGGGGCGCGATGCGACGGGGCGAGACCGCTGGCCTCATTGATGGTCGCCTCGGTAATCGTGCTGGCGGTGACCGGACCGTGCCAGCCGGCGACATCGGCAGTGATGGCCGGCGGGGGCAAGGGATTGGAGCAGGCGGTGCTGGCGGCAAAGACGAGCAGTCCGGCAGCGACGAGGAAGGGTCGATTCATGCCGGCTAGAGCGCGCCGAATTCGGGCTGGCCGCAAGGAAAATGCCGGCGGCCCCGTCCGGAATTTGCGTTGTTTTCACGGCGTCCGTGGGGCAGGGTGGTCGTCCCATGAAAGCAGGTTCCCCCGCGGCCTTGCGCCGGTTGTTTGACGAGGTCGGCACGGTTGACGCCGTCGGCATCGAGGAGCGCGTGGCGAAATATGCGACCCGCAGCATCAAGAAGTCGGCGAAGGTCTGGGGCCTGAAGGCGGCGGTCTCGATGGTCGACCTCACGACGCTCGAGGGCAAGGACACGCCGGGCAAGGTCGAGTCGCTCTGCCAGAAGGCGGTCGCGCCGCACCCGGGCCTCGATTGCCCGCAGGTGGCGGCCGTGTGCGTTTATCCCGCGATGGTGAAATACGCCGCGCGGCACCTCGCGCATACCGCGATCAACGTCGCCTCCGTGGCCACGGCGTTTCCCAGCGGTCAGGCGCCGCTGCGCACGCGGCTGGCCGAGGTGAAGGCGGCGGTTGCTGACGGCGCGGACGAGATCGACATGGTGATCAACCGCGGCGCCTTCCTTGCCGGCGACCTCGCGCGCGTGCAGGACGAGATTGCCGTGGTGGTGCAGGCCTGCGGCGAGGCGACGCTCAAGGTGATCCTCGAGGTCAGCGAATTGGAGACCTACGACAACATCCGCGCCGCGTCCTTTCTCGCGATGCGCGTGCTGCGCCCCGGCGATTTCATCAAAACCAGCACGGGCAAGACCTCGCTCAATGCCACGCTCGGCAACAACCAGGTCATGCTCGAGGCCATTCGCGACTTCTACCTCGATACCGGCGTGCCCATCGCGATGAAGCCCGCCGGCGGCATCAAGTCCGCTAAGCAGGCCCTGCAGTTCCTCATCGCGGTGAAGGAGACGCTCGGCGACGAGTGGCTCAACAATACCCGCTACCGCTTCGGCGCGTCCTCCCTCCTCAACGACCTCCTCCGCCAACTGGAGAAGGAAAAGACCGGCGCCTACCAGGCCCCGTATTACTTCAGCGAAGCCGCGGAGAGCTACTGAGGGTGTAACCACGAATG
>JAPOIC010000306.1 GCA_029979145.1 Opitutaceae bacterium | reverse complement strand
CCTGCGGCGCTATGCGGGCACGACCCTCCGGGAGATGCTGACGACGAAATTTGACGACGAGGTCGCCGATCTGCCGGCCGAGGCGCTCCTGCTCAAGGCGATGGAGGACCACGGTCTCACGGGCTACACCGTCGTCCGCGGGGAAAATGTGCGCGGCGAAGGCAGCAAAAGCGGCCTCGCCCAGAAGTGCGTCACGTTCACGCGCTTTCCGGTCATCTCCGCGGTGTCGCACCCGACGCTGGACGCGCGCGCCATTCTCGAAGTGCAGGTCGACGTCGACGGAGCGCCGCTCTATCTGTTCAACAACCACTGGAAGTCCGGCGCCAGCAATCCCGACACCGAGAAGACCCGCGTGGCGAACGCGCGCACCCTGCGCGCGCGATTGGACGAGATTTTGCAGGAAGATCCCAACGCCGACATCATCATCGGCGGCGACTTCAATTCCCAATACAACCAGAAGGCGCGCTACAAAAAGATGACCCTCACGGGCATCAACGATGTCCTGGGTTCTCAGGGCAACGAGCTGGCGATCCGCGGCGCGGATCGTGACCTTTACAACCTGTGGTTCGAACTGCCGCCGGCCGAGCGCGGCAGCGATACCTATCAGGACGAATGGGGCACGCTCATGCAGATGCTCATCACCCGCGGACTCTACGACCAACGCGGCGTGCAGTATGTCGACGGCTCGTTTGGCGTGGTGAAGATCCCCGGCCTCAACATGAGTGCCTTGGGTCTGCCTAAGCGGTGGAGCTTCGCGGGCCGGGCGGGCAGCGGATTCTCCGACCATTTTCCCATCTGCGCGAAGTTCGTCACGGTGACCGAAAATCGCACCGACCATTACCTTTCATTGCGCAACCCCGCCAAGGACACCGGCCTGGCCAATGCGCTCGCGGTGGATTACGCCAAGGTGGACCTGGCCGCCATTGCGCTGACCATGGACCAGCTGCCAGCGGGGGCGACGCTGCGCGACGAGTCGCTGCTCGGCCGCATCATCAAAGTGGAGGGGGAAATCGGCGCCAGCTCCCGCCTGACCGTCGAGGTGCGGCATGACGTGTTTGACATTTGGAGCTTCGACCCGGGCCTGCGTGACCGCCTGCGCGCCCAGTGGAAGGCCGGGCAAAAGGTGGCCTTTTACGGCGAGCTCAACCAATACAAGGACCGCTGGCAGTTCATCGTGCGCGACCTGTCCTGGACGAAATGAAGCCCCTCAAGATTTACACCTACGCCAACTGCGACACCTGCCGGAAGGCGGTGAAGTGGTTGAACGCTCAGAGCCGGCCGTTCACGGAACTTGCCATCCGCGAGACCCCGCCGACCGCGTCCGAATTGCGGACAATGCTGGCGGCATACGCCGGCGACATGCGCCGGCTGTTCAACACTTCCGGTCGGGATTACCGCGAGCAGAAGCTGGGAGAAAGGCTGCCGGGTCTGTCCGAGGCTGCGGCGCTCAAGTTGCTCGCGCGCAACGGCAACCTGGTAAAGCGCCCGTTTTTGCTGGGCGACGGCGTTGCCTTGGTCGGTTTTGCCGAGAGCGCCTGGCGTGAGGCGCTGGCGGGAAAGTAGCCGCATGAGCGACCGGGACCACAATCAACTGGAGTTGAACCTGCGCGAGCTCGCCCAGCTCTTCAATTCGATGGATCCCTCGCCCTTTCACGAGCGGGATCTCGACGCGGCGGCCGAGACCTTCCTGCTCGATTGGGCGCGCGAAATGCCCCCGGGGCGCGAGTTTGCCCTGACCATCCGACTCGGCCAGCCACCGGCACAGGAAAAGGCGGCGGGGGCGGATGAAGCGGTGCGGCACTATTTTGCGAGCCGGGCCCTCGCCACGGCGGACGGCTCGACCTTCGAGCTTTTCGAACAGGG
>JAPOIC010000157.1 GCA_029979145.1 Opitutaceae bacterium | reverse complement strand
TTTTGGCCTCGTGGAAATCTGTGCCGAGCTCATCCAGTTGATCGAGGTGCCGGAATTTCGCCGGGCCTGGCTCGACTACTGCGAACTTTACAACGCGCCGGCGGAAGAACAGGCCGCGCGTCTGGGCAAGCCGCTGGCCCGCCTCAATCTCCAGCAAGGCCATTCAAGGCTCACCGCCTACGCCGCGAACCTCACGGGCGATGCGGCGCTGGCCCGCCGGGCCTGGACGGAATTCTTCGGGGGCGAGGGCGGCATCCGTCGTCGCAACGCCCCGGTCGTCACGAAAATCACCGGCCCCGCCGTGCTGCGCCCGGTCGATGAGGCGGCCTACGTCTCGACCAACGGTGTCGCCCAATGGGGCCTGGCGGCGATGCAGTGCCTGGCCCTGACGCCGCCTGCATTGCCCGAAGCCTAACGCACAAAACCTCCGCCTCGTCCGTGACGCTCGGTCCGGCCTCCGGTCGGCACCGGGCGTGGAAGTAACGTAATACGTTACAAACCGGCTCGTCGCAGTCGCGCCCTCCATGCCGGTAGTTGTAACGTATTATATTACTAATGCGCCGCGGCCTGTGCAGCTCGAATGAGACAGGGAGTGCGCCGATGAGTGGGCCCTTGGGGGCGGGCACGAAAAAGCCCGCCGCGGGGTGCGGCGGGCTGCGGGATGGCGTGATTATTTTTTCGCGGCGCGTTGGGCGCGATAGACGACGCGGAACATCTGGATGCAGATCCAGAAAGTGCCCGAGAGACAGGCGGAGGTCAGGGCGGCCCAGAGGTTGATCATCTTGGGGTCAGTCGACGGCACGTGGGGCTTCAGAACCCCGAACATATAGATGAAGAACCCGATCACCAGAATGGCGTTGATCAGGATGCTGGCGGGCGTGACGAACTTCTTTTCGGACTGCTCCATGTTGGGGGCAAAAGGAGACGGAGATGCCGGGGTTTGTCCACGGAAATCTCCGTCTCGTCGGGGCCTTATTTGCCGCCCTTTTTCTTGGTATTCGCCGGGGGCACGACCAGCACCGGGCAGGTGGCCCGGCGGATGACGCCGGTGGCGGTGCTGCCCGCCAACAGGTCGTAAAGCGCCGAGTGGCCGTGGGAGCCAATGACGATGTAGGCCGCCTTGGATTTGCGGGCCTGCTCGAGGATCCCGGCGACCGCGGCTCCGGTCGCCTGGGCGACGGCAACCGGGACGCCGCTGGCTCCCAAGCGCTTGGCCCGGCGGGCGAGTTCCGCGGCGGAGGTTTTTTCGCTGATGGCGACGATTTCCTGGATGTTGGCCAAGACGGCGCCGTATTCGCTGGTGATGACTGGGGGTTGGACGATGTGGAGTAGCACCACGCGGCCGTTGACGGCCTTGGCCAGATTCACCGCGGCTTTGACCACGGGGTCGCTGACCTTCGAGAAGTCGATCGGGGCAAGGATGGTTTTCATGACATCGTCATTTTACCACATCGGCCCAACCACACTGCGCGGCGCTTGGCGCTCGTTGTGCATTTCTTGCCCGCCCCGGCAGGTTCGCCTCGCCCCCGGCGCTGCCCCCTGCCTCACTGGTCGGCGATGAAACCCGAGCAGATCTCCGTCAACCTCTACACCCTGCGCGAACGCCTCAAGACCCCGGCGGATTTCACCGCCGGCATCGCCAAGCTCGCGGACATTGGCTTCAAATCCGTGCAACTCAGCGGCGTGCCAGCTGACCTAATGAGCGAGGCGGATTTTGTGCGGGTCTGCGGTGACCACGGCATCACCATCACGGCGACGCACGAGCCGGCGGACAAGCTGCTGGCTGATCCGCAATGGAGCATTGACCGGCTGGGCCGGCTGGGCGTGACGCAAACGGCTTATCCCTATCCGGCCGGAGTGGATTTTGCGGACGAAGCCGCCGTTGCGCGCTGGCTGGCGCGGTTGGAGGAAGTCAACGGTAGGATGAGGGCTGCCGGGATAACGCTTTCGTATCACAATCATCACATCGAATTCGTGAAAGTCGGCGGCCGCACCGTGATGGAGCGCATCTTCACCGAGACCACGCTGTCGGGGGAGCCGGATATGTATTGGGTGCAGCTGGGCGGTGGGAGTCCGCTGGCTTGGGTGAAGCGCTTCGCTGACGCCGGTCGTTTACCGCTGGTGCATCTGAAGGACGTGCGCATTGCGCCGAACCGCGACACACAGTTTGCAGAGCTTGGTGCCGGCGTGCTGGAATTTGAGCCGATCATCACCGCGGCCGAGGCGGGCGGTTGCCAGTCGTTTATCATCGAGCAGGACACGACCTACGGACGCGACGAGTTCGAGGCGGTGGCGGAGAGCTTCCGTTACCTCCGCGAGAACTTTACCTGAGTGCGGCGTGCAGGATCTCGGCCGGGTGCAGCGCGATGCGGCCGGTGGCGTCCTTGATCTGGTGCCGGCAGCTGGTGCCGGGCGCAGCGATCAAAGTGTCCGCACCCGCGGCGCGCACGGCGGGCAAGAGGACGAGTTCACCGACTTGCTGCGAAACGGCATAGTGTTCCGCTTCGTAGCCAAATGACCCGGCCATGCCGCAGCAGCCCGAGGGGATGACCTGCACGCGGTGCCCCGCCGGAAGTTCGAGCAGCTTGACCGTTGGCGTCAGCGAAGAAAGGGCCTTCTGGTGGCAGTGGCCGTGGAGTTTGATCGTGCGCGGCGCGGCGTCGAAGGCGGCGCGACGGATCCGGCCGGCGTCGATTTCGCGGGCCAGAAATTCGTCGAAGAGAAGCGCGTGCTCCGCGAGGTGTCGCGCCGCGGGCTTAAGATTTGCGGGGACGAGATCGGGGTATTCGTCGCGAAAACCGAGGATGGCCGAGGGCTCCAGGCCGATCAGCGGCGTGGTGGCGGACACGAGGTCCTGCAGCAGCGTGACGTTGCGGATCGCGAGTTTCTGCGCTTTACGCACGAGTCCCTTGGATAGTTGCGCACGACCGCTGTCGACGTGAGGGGGAATGATGACCTCGTAGCCCAGGCGGTTCAGCAGTTCGACCGCTTTGATGCCGACCTCGGTGTCGCTGTAGTTCGTGAACTCGTCGCAGAACAACAGGACGCGGCCATTCGGGTAGTCGAAGGTCGGTGGGTTGGCGTGCCGGGCGTGCCACTTGGCGAGAGTGGTGGCATGCAACCGCGGCAAGCTGCGCTCCGGCGCGAAGCCCACGAGGCGCTTCATGACACGGCTTGTAATATAATACGTTACAAACGCGTTGTAGAGTCGGGGGGCGAGGGCGGCGAGTTTCATGCTGCGGGCGAAGCCGGCGATGAGGCGCGCGCGGAACGGCACACCGTGGGCGTCGTAGTGGTGCTGCTGCCATTCGGCCTTGAGGCGGGCGACGTCGACGTTGGACGGGCACTCGGACTTGCAGCCTTTGCAAGAGAGACAGAGATCCATGACGGCCTTGACCTCGTCGCCGGCCCACGGATTGCCGTCCGCCGGCGAATGGGTGAGCACGTGCCGCAGGATGTTGGCGCGGGCGCGAGTGGTGTCCTGCTCGTTGCGTGTGGCCATGTAGCTCGGGCACATGGTGCCGCCCATGCGGTGCGATCTGCGGCATTCGCCGACGCCGGTGCACTTTTCGGTGGCGGCGAGAATGCCCTCGCTGGCGGAGAAATCGAAGATCGTTTCGACGGATTTCGCGACGTGGCCGGGCGTGTGGCGCAGCGACGTGTCCATCGGCGGCGTGTCGATGATTTTGGCGGGGTTGAGCAGATTATGCGGGTCGAAAGTCTCCTTCACCCGGCGCATCATGGCGAAGCACTCGTCGCCCACCATGAAGCGGATGAACTCGCCGCGCAGCCGGCCGTCGCCGTGCTCGCCGGAAAGCGAGCCACGGTATTTCTTCACCAGCGCAGCGATGTCGGTGGCGACGTCGCGGAACATCTTCAGTCCTTCCGGTGATTTGAGGTCGAAGAGCGGCCGGGTGTGCAACTCGCCGGCGCCGGCGTGCGCGTAGTAAATGCAGTCGATGCCGTATTTCCCGCGCAGCAGGGCGTCGAATTCCGCGATGTAGTCCGGCAGGTCTGCTACGGCCACGGCGGTGTCCTCGACGATTTCGCGCGGCTTGGCCGGGCCCGGCACGTTGTTGACCAAGCCCTGGCCGGCGCGGCGGAGGTCCCAGACTTTGTTGCAGTCGTCGCCCCAGAGCAGGGGATAGGCGTAGCCAAGTCCGGCGGCGCGCATCTCCGCTTCAATGGCGGCAAACTCGCGCTCGAGATGCGCGCGGTCCTCGTGCTTTAGCTCGACCACCAGCACCGCGCCGGGGTCGCCCTGGACGAAGAAGCGGTTCTTGGCGTGTTCGAGGTTGGCCTTGGTGCATTCGAGGATAGTCCGGTCGATCAACTCGCAGCCGAAGGGCCGGTGTGCCATTGCGATGAGCGTGGCTTGCAACGCTTCGTGCACGGTGGGGAAATGAGCGCAGAGCAATCCGCCAGGCGGGGGCAGGGGCTCGCAATTGAGCTCGAATTCCACGCCAAGGAAGAGGGTGCCTTCCGAGCCGGCCAGGAGTCGGCAGAGATTGAAGGGCCGGTCGGACACCGGATCGAAAACGGCGTTGTCGAGCAACTGGTCCAAGGCGTAGCCGGTGTTGCGGCGCGTGACCTCGGGTTTGGGGTAGTTGTCGCGGATCAGCCGGCGACTGTCGGCGTCGCCGAGGAGGTCGCGCACGAGGCGGTAGATTCGTGTCTCCAGTGAGTCGGGAGCGTTGCACTTGGCGGCGAACGCCGCGGCGGTCAAGGGGCCGAAGGTGACTTCGGATCCGTCACTGAGAAAGCCGCGGGCGGAGACGAGGTGGTCGCGCGTGCTCCCGTAGATGATGGAGTTGGAGCCGCAGGAATTGTTGCCGACCATGCCGCCGATCATTGCGCGATTGGCGGTGGAAGTTTCGGGACCGAACAGCAGGCCGTGCGGCTTGAGGTATAGGTTGAGTTCGTTGCGCACGACGCCGGGCTGCACGCGCACGCGGCGGGTGGCGGCGTCGAAGGCAACGATGCGGTTCAGGTGTCGGCCGACGTCCACCACGATGCCTTGGCCCACCACCTGGCCGGCGAGGGAGGTGCCGGCGGTGCGGGGGATGAGGCCGGTGCCGTGTTCGCGGGCGAATTTGAGCAACTCCTGCAGGTCCTGTTCCGTTTCCGGCAGTGCGACCGCGAGAGGCAATTCCTGATACTCCGAAGCATCCGTCGCGTAGAGCCGGCGCAGGACGGCGTCGTGATGGAGCTTGCCGGTGAGGCGGCCCCTTAGGGCAGCGAGCTCGGTAGATGCGAGGGAAGGGGCGGGAGCGGTTGTCACCTTGAGTGTGATTGAGGCGGAGATGGCAGGCGGGGCAAGGGTGGCGTGGTGGTCCGTTGGCTGCGCCGGCGGGGGGAATGACGTCCGCAAATTGCTGCTTGGT
>JAPOIC010000064.1 GCA_029979145.1 Opitutaceae bacterium | reverse complement strand
CGTTTACATTTTCCGGGCCGATCACGCTTCGGGTCGCGTGGTGTTCCTCGCCGACTCCGAGCCCGTCGGGTCGCCGGACATTTCGCTGCCGGGCGACAAGCTGATCGCGCTCGTGCCGCTCCGGATCACCCCGGTCGCGCGCACCGCCCTGCGCCCGCATTTCCGCCTGCTCGTCAACAAGCCCGCGCACCACGAGGCGCTGCGCTCGGCGCTGGCCACCCCGGTGACCGCGCTTGCCACGCCATTGCCTTTTGCCGCCAACAACTCGTTCGACCTGCGCGTCCTGCTCGTCGAAGACAACCCGGTCAACCAGCTGCTCATGCAAAAGGTGCTCGGCCATCTGGGCTGCCAGTGGACGGTGGCGGAGAACGGCCAGATCGCCCTCGAGGAGCTGAAGCGTTCAGACTATCACCTGGTGCTGATGGACCTGCACATGCCGGTCATGGACGGCCATGCCGCCATCAGTCGCATCCGCGCCGGCGAGGCCGGCGAAAGCATGCGGCAGGTGTGGATCACGGCGCTGACGGCCGACGCGCGCCAGGAGCAGAAGGAGCGCGTGCTGGAGGCCGGGGCCAATGACTACCTGTTGAAACCGGTTCGCCTGAAAGACATGGACTCGATGATGCGCCGCTTCATGGCGCAGCGAGGTCCGGCCGGTTCCTAACCCTGGGCGAGCGCCGCCTCGATTTGGCGGCAGGAGAGTTTCAACACCTGCAGGCGCGCGTGGCGCTTGTCCTCGGCCGCAACCAAGTGCCACGGAACCTCCCGGGTGAGCGTGAGCATGTCGCCGACGGCGATCTCGTATTGGTGCCACTTGCGCCGGTTGCGCCAGTCCTCGGCGTTGATTTTGTGACGCTTGTATTCCGTCTCCTCGCGGTGGCGGAAGCGTCGCAACTGCTCGGCCTTGCTGATGTGGAGCCAGAATTTCACGACGATGATGCCGTGCTCCTCCAGCTGGGTTTCGAAATCGTTGAGCTCGGCGTAGGCGCGGCGCCATTCCGCCTCGCGGGCAAAGCCCTCGAGCCGTTCCACCAGCACGCGGCCATACCAGGAGCGGTCGTAGATCGTGACCATGCCGGCGCGGGGCACATGGCGCCAGAAACGCCAGAGGTAGTGATGCGCCTTTTCCTCGTCGGTGGGCTTGGCGACGGGAATCACCCGGCAGTCGCGCGCGTCAATCGCGCTGGTGAGCCGGCGGATCGCGCCGCCCTTGCCGGCGGCGTCCCAGCCCTCGAACACAAACACCACCGAACGGTGCTTGGCGGCGGCGCGGCGGATCATCTCGTTCAACCGGCCGAGCCACTTGTCCCGCTTGGCCTCGTAGGCCGACGAGGTGATGCGCTTGTCGAGGGGCAGCTCGGCGAGCCGGCGTAGGCCCTCCGGGCGAAGCGGCGTCGTGGCCAGACGCCGGCCGGGAGCGAGGCGCTTGGCCAAGGTCTGGTGATGGGCCAGGAAAGCACTGAGGAGCGTGTCGGCGACGGCGACGTTGCGCGCGCGTTCGTCGGCGGCGTTGATGACCCTCCAGCGCGCGCCGGTCCGGCTGGTGGCTTGGCGCAGCGTGCGCCCGAGTTCGTCGAGCCGCTTGTAGTCGCGGTGGCTGCGCCAGTCGTCGGCGGTGACGCGCCAGGCCGTGCGTGCGCTCGACTCGAGTTTCTTGAGGCGCACGCCTTGGTCGGTCTTGGACAAGTGCAGCCACACTTTGACCACGAGCGCGCCGTCGGCCACGAGCAGGCGCTCGAAATGCTCGATGCGCGAGAGGGCGTGGCGGAATTTCTCGCGGCGCGCGCGCGGGACGGAGGCTTCGCGCAACGCCTCGGTATACCACGAGCCGACGTAGATGCCGAGGCGGCCGCGCGGTGGCAGGCTGCGCCAGTAGCGCCACATGGGCGGTCGTTCGCGCTCCTCGTCGGTGGGCGGATGAAAGGCGAAGACCTCGACACCGCGCGGATCGAGCCAGCCGTTGAGCAGATTGATCACGACGCCCTTGCCGGATCCCTCGACGCCCGCGACCACCAGCAGGACGGGGAAGGGGGCGGACTTGAGCGAAACCTGCAGCTGAATCAACTGCTCGCGAAGCGCGGGAATCCGGGCCTCGTAGTCCTTTTTGGAGAGCTTGGTTCGTTTCGCGCCCGACTTCGCCATGCGGGGCAACTATGTGGGCGAGGGCCCGGGTGTTGTCGAGGCAGGGTTGGGTGGCATCACACATTTGTGCGCGCGGCTCCACCGCCAATTCGCTTGCGGGCCCCGGGGGTGGACGCAGGCTCGCGGTTTTCGCCCATGAGTGTCGTCGAATATCCCCAGCGGGCCCAGGCCGTGGTCATGCTGCTGCTGACGAATCTGTTTTGGGGATTCAGCTTTCCCGTGGTGAAGGCGCTCACGCAGGTGCATGCGCGGATCGTGCCGGAGGCGGGCACCTGGTTCGCCACCTGCAACACCATCGGCCCGCGCTTTGTCCTTGGGACTGTCGTGCTGCTGCTCATGCAGGCGCGCAGCTTCTGGCGCATCCGCCGCGCCGAGTGGCAGCAGGGCCTGCTGATCGCGTTTTTTTCCGCAGGCGGCATGATGCTGCAGAACGATGGCCTGCAATTCACCGCGGCCTCGACCTCGGCGTTTCTCACGCAACTGTATGCCGTGCTCATTCCGCTTTCCCTCGCGGTGTGGCAGCGGCGCAATCCCGGCGCGAGCGTGTGGGTGAGTTGCGTTCTGGTGCTGGCCGGGGTGGCGATCCTCGGCGGGTTTGACTGGCGCACCTTCACGTTTGGCCGCGGCGAGACGGAGACGCTGGCTTCGTCGTTCTTCTTCATGGGTCAGATCCTGTGTCTCGGCTGGCGGCGGTTTGCGGACAACCGGCCCGAGAAGATCACGCTCGTCATGTTCGGTGCGCAGGCGGTGATCTTCACCGGGTTGAGCTGGCTGGCGGCGCCGGAGGCCGCGACCCTGCTCGTGCCCTGGCAGTCGCCGGAGTGGCTCGGGTTTACGCTGATCCTCACGGTGTTCTGCACGGTGGGCGCGTTTTCGCTGATGAATACTTGGCAGCCCCGGATTTCCACCACGGAGGCCGGACTGCTCTATTGCTTTGAGCCGATCTTCGCCTCGCTGTTGGCCATGGTTCTGCCGGCTTGGTTTTCCCGCTGGGCGGACTTGGATTACCCCAACGAAATCGCGACGGTGGGGCTGCTGGTCGGTGGTGCACTCATCACGGGGGCCAACGTGCTGTTGCTCACGCGACCGCCGCGGGTGGCGTTACCCGCCGGCTGAACGCGCGGGGCGCAGGGCGACGAGCGCCCGCCAAGTCACGGCGCCGAGCACGATGCCGCCGCCGGCCAGCGCCCAGGGGCCAGGTTGCTCGCCGCGGGCGAGGAACACCCACACGGGATTCAGGATCGGTTCGAACACCGGGATGATCACGGCTTCGAGGGCCGTGATGCGCCGGATGGCGCGCGCGTAGAGCCAGTAGGAAACACCGAGCTGCACGACGCCCAGCGCCAGCAACGCCCCGAGCCCGGTCGGCGAGGGCAGGGGCGCGCCCAACATCATCGGCAGGCCGACGGCGAAGGCGATCAGGTTGCCGAGGATGATCGACTCGACCGGCGAGCCGTCCTTCTGGCGGCGCAGCAGGATCGTCATGGCGGCGAAACACACGCCGCTGAGAATGCCGAAGGTGTTGCCGACCAACCCGCTGAACTCGAGGCCGTCGGCGAAGAACAGCGTCATGCCCGTAAAAACGATCGCGATGATGCCCCAGTCACCGCGCGTGGTCGGTTCGCCGAGGAGCCACGCGCCGAGCAGTGCGATCCAGATCGGTGCGGTGTATTGGAGCAAAATGGCGTTCGCCGCCGTGGTGTATTTAGTGGCGAGCACGAAGAACACCGTGCAGCCCGCGTAAGCGAGCGCGGCGAGGATTTGCACGCGAGAAAACGTGAAACGCAGCCGGTCGTTGGTCGCCATCAGGAACAACGCCGCGAGCAAGCCGCGTCCGCCCGCGACCGCGAGTGGCGGCCAATCCACCGCCTTGATAAGCAGCCCGCCGAGACTCCAGCACAGTGCGGCTAGGATCATCTGGCCGACGGCGGTGCGGTGCGCGGGGGTTCCGGTCATGCCTTCACGCGCTAGCAGGTTTGCGCGGGCCGGCGAGCGCGGAGTGGCCGCGCGTCAGTTTCGCCACAGCGCGTCGAGCACGATGCCCGGGGTCAGCAGTTCCGGCAGAGCGACCGGCATGGGTTCGCCGGGCCGGTAGAGCAGGTTGAAGGGCACGGCGCTGCGATTCCAGCGGGCGAGCTCGGCGGTGATGCGTGGGTCTTTGCTTGTCCAGTCCGCCTTGAGGGTGAGGACGTTGCGCTCGGCGAATTCGCGCAGGACTTCATCGGACGAAAACACGGCGGCCTTGTTGGTCTGGCAGGTGAAGCACCAGCGCGCGGTGAAATCCACGTAGATCGTGCGCCCCTCGGCCTGGGCGCGAGCCACGGCCTCGGGGCTCCAA
Source organism: Opitutaceae bacterium (assembly GCA_029979145.1). GTDB lineage: Bacteria > Verrucomicrobiota > Verrucomicrobiia > Opitutales > Opitutaceae > Cephaloticoccus. The sequence goes on along the minus strand of JAPOIC010000064.1, from coordinate 5,057 downwards.
GCCTCCCAGGTCACGCCGGACTTTGCGGCATCGTCGGCCGCATTTGTGGGATCCGCCGGCCAGCCGAGCCAGAGGCCGCCGGCAACGAAGGCCAACGCGAGACTGCTGCCGGTGACACGCCGCGTCGACGCCCCATGGGGCTGGCCGATGCGGCCGTAGAGCCAGGCGCCCATGGCGACGAGCACGAGGCCGAAGAGGATGTTGCGCAAGGCCGTCTCCGCCTCCGCGGTTTGCGCCGCCAGCACCCACAGCAGCCAGCCGGTGGTGGCATAAAGCGGGAAAGCCATCGCCTGCTTGAAGGTCTCCATCCACGCGCCGGGGCGCGGCAGGAACTTGATCGCCTGCGGAAAAATCGAGAGCAGCAGGTAGGGCGCCGAGAGGCCGAGCGCGATGAAGGTGAAGATCAGCAGGGCGGACGGCACCGGCAGCGCGAGAGCCGCGGGCAACGCAGTGGCGAGGTAGGGCGCGCTGCACGGCGTGGCCACGAGGGTCGCGAGCAGCCCGGTGAAAAATGAGCCCGTGTAGCCGCTCTTGGACTGCAGCCCGGCGCCGGCGCCGGTGGCCGACAGGCCGACCTCAAACAGGCCGCTCAGGTTAAGCGCGAACCCGAGGAAGAAAACCGCCATGCCGAACACGAAGCCCGGGGACTGCAGTTGAAAACCCCAGCCGAGCTCCGCGCCGCCGGCGCGCAGCGCGAGCAACAGGCCGGCCAGCGCCCAGAACGAGAGCAGGACGCCGAGCGTAAAGGTGACGCCGTGCGCCACGATCTTGCCGCGGTCGCTGCCGGATTGGTTCACGAATCCAAGAGTCTTGATGCCGAGCACCGGGAAGACGCAGGGCATGAGGTTGAGGATCAGGCCACCAAGAAACGCGAGCAACAGCGTGCCGGCCAGCCCGCCGGTGGTGGGAGCCGGCGTTTGCGGTGCCGCAGTCGAGAGCGGCAAGTCGACGCGCAGGCCGGGGAGCGAGCCGTCGGCGCGCCAGCCGTTCTTGGCCGTTAGCACGCCTTGCAGGTGTGTGGCTTCGGCTGGGCCGTCGGGTGACACGGCCAGGGTCAGCACGTAACCTCCTTGATTGTTGGCGACGACGGTTTGGGCGGCCTCGTAGGCCACGAGATTGTCGTCGGCGAAAAAGTGCAGGTCGGCGGGCGTGTGTTGCGTCGGAGCCGCGGGCGTGACCGTCAGCGTGATGGTTTTCTCCGTGCGTGTGGCGGCGACGCTCCACTCTGGCAGGGCGGTCGGTAGAGCGGCTTGGGTGGCGAGAACACGTTTCCCTCGCGTCCCGTTCACGATGGGCTCTTCTGCGCGCACGGGCAGGGTGAGCACCAAGACGGCCTCGCCGGGGATGCAGACGTCCTCGCACATGAGCCATTCGGTGCGGGCTTGCAGAATCACACTGGTGCCGGGCACGAGGTCGGCCGGTGGCGTGATGGTCACGGGCAGCAGGGTGTCGCCTTCGTAGCCGTTGCCGATCACCATGCCGGTGCGATCGCGCAGGACAACCGGTGCCGGCCACTCGATCGGTCCGGCAGTAAAGCCGGCGGGCAGGTCCCAGTGCAGCTCGGTCTTCAGACCCGTGCCGGGATTCAGCCAATAGGTGTGCCAGTGCAGATCATGTTGCAGTCGCAGCGCTACCGTGAACGGCCGGCCGGGCTGGATGGAAGACTCGGCCGCGACGAGGGAAGCCTCGACCTGGGCGCGGGCCGCGGAACCAAGCCCGGCCAGCATGACAAAGAGGATGACGAACACGCGCGGCATCTGCATCGGGAAACGTTTCACCTATTCATGGAGTTGCAAACCGGGAAATTCTTCCGCGCTGCGCACCGCCCGAAAAGGGGATTGATCAACGGTAGGTTGCGCCGGCTTTCCAGGCCGCGCGGTCCGTGTAGGTGGGCTCCACCGTGCTCGCGGCATGACCTTCGCCCGACAGGAGCACGATGATGCGCCGGGCCGTTTCGGCCTTGAGCGTGGCTTGCGCCAGCGCGAGGACATCCGCCTTGGTCAGGCGGTCGAGCGCATCCAAGGCCTCGGCGCGACGTTCCCAGTCGCCGTCGTAGTTGTAGGCGAGAGCGAAGAATCGCTCAGCCTTTTCCTCGATGCTCTTGGGTTTTTCCTCGAACAGCGAGCGCACGCCCGCAACCAGCGTGGCGAAGTCCTCGTCGGAAAGGGCGGCCAGGTCGGTCTCCAGCTGCGCGATGAAGGTTTCCGCCCGTTGCCGCAGTTCGTCCGGGCCGTAGCCGCTGGACTGGATGACGAACAACTGGAGCGCCTGGCGATGCGACGCCGAGGCGCCGGAGCCCACGATGTAGCCGAGCTGCTGCTTGGTGCGCAGTTCGGTGTAGAACGGCTCGGAAACGAACCGCCCCAGCACGGTGGATGCCGCGCGCAACGCCGGGCTGTCTTCCGGCAGCAAATAGAGCGCCCAATAGGCGGAGTTGGCCCCCGCGGTCGGGCCGGCGTCGAACACGGAAGCGCCGGAATCCAGCACGAGATGACGCGGGCGCACGAGCTCGGCTTCTGCGGCCGGCTCGGCTCCAATGGCGGTGGCGAAACCGCGGGCGGCCTTGACCGCTTCATCGGCGGTCAGGTGGCCGTGGGCCATCACCTCAATCGTGCCGCGGGCGAAGAACTGGCGGGAGAATTCGCGGACCATGGGCCAGGTGGCCGCGGCGGTGCGCTCGACTTGGTCGCCGGGCAGATAGAGGAACTCGCGCAAGGCCGCGTTGGCGCGGTCGCGGGCGAGCCGGTAGGCTTCCGTCTGCGGGTAGCTGCGGAGGCTGCGCAAGGTCCGCTCCTGCAGGGCGGTGAATCGTTCCGGCGTGACCTCGAAGTCGAGCAGCGTGGTGGCGACGTGCTGGGCGAAGCGCGCGGGCGAGTCGCCAAATCCACTGACGGTCAGGTTGAAACCGTCCACGCCGATGTTCACCTTTTGGGAAACACCGGCGATGGCGGCTTCACCTGAGGCCGCTTCCAAGGCGTCCTGCAGGCAGGCGCCATAGAGCGTGAGCCACGCGTCGGCGTCGGCGCTGGCCAAGGCAGAAGGCGCGCCGAAACGGAAAATCAACGTGGTCTGCGGACGTTCGAATTCGACGTCCTGTGCGTAGAAGAGCTTGAGGCCGGGCTCATCGATCAACGGCAGCGGCCGCTCGGCCACAAGGTTGGTGCGCGAGGGCATGAAGGGATTCTCGCCCGGCAAGGAAAAGCTGGCGATCGCCGGCGGGTTGAGCAGCGCTTGGTAGGCCGCGCCGGTGTCCTCGGTGTAGCCGTAGCGCGTGCCATAGATTTCCTCGGTGTGCTCCGTGGGCACGCCCTTGGCGGCAAGGGTCACGATCATGTTGTCAGGCGTGAGCGCCGCGAGGAGGCGGCGGTAAGAGGGTTCATCCGCCCCGGCCCACACGTAGGGGGCGCGCTCGGCGATTTCGAGCGGGTAGAATAGGGCTTGATTGGCGAGGCGCGTGGCCAAGGCGGAGCCTTCGCCGCGGTCGGTGTAGGTTTCGGTCAACGCGGCGATGCGCGCCTGATCCGCATAGAATGCCTGCGGGAACGGCGCGGCGCTGAGGTGGCGAATGTAGGCGAAAATCGTTTCGAGCACCTGCTGATGCGAGGTTTCCCCCGTGGGCGTCAGGTCAACCGTCACGAAGAGCGAGCCGTAGTTCGGGGTGCGCTCCCAGATGCCGGCGCTCACGGTCGTGGCCCAGCCGGCGTTCTTCAGGTTTTCCACCAACCCGCCGGGGCCGGCGTAGTTGAGCAAGGCGACCAGCAGTTCGTCGGACTTGGCGGCGAAGTCGGGGCGCGTGGCGGGCAGGACGAATTCGATTTCCAGCTGGCGCCATTCCTTCACCGGTTCGACGGTGGCGAGGCGCAGCGCGGCCTTGCGCGGGAGGAAAATGGGCTCGCGCACGACCTCCGAGACGTCGCGGCGCGGCACGGCGCTGAAGGTGTCGCGCGCGAGTTTCTCCAGTTCGTCGAGCGAGGCGGTGCCGGTGAGGGCGAGCGCCATGCGATCGGCGGAGTAGTGCGCGTTGTAGAAGGCGCGGACGGCCACGGCATCGGCCTTGGCGAGCGTGGTTTTGTTGCCGGTGGAGAATTTGCTCTCGCCCGCGGCCGGGTTGTAGAGCTCGCGGCGGACGTTGAGGACGCGGCGGCTGTCGTTCTGGACGTGGCGCATCGCCTCGTTGTTGACGGCGTTGACCTCGCGGGCGGTGAAGTCGGCGTTGATCAGCGGTGCGATGAAAAACTGGGCGAAGCGATCCACCGCCTCGGGGAATGCCTCGTGGCGCACTTGGAACTGGTAGTTGGTGTGGTCCGTGGTGGTGTAGGCGTTGTTGTTGCCGCCGTTCTGGGTCATGAACGCAGAGTAGCCGCTGACGTCGGGATACTTTTCGGTGCCGAGAAAAAGCATGTGCTCGGTGAAGTGAGCGAGGCCGACCATGTCGAACGGGTCGTCGATCTGACCGGTGGCGACGACCAGCGAGGCGGCCGACTTGTTGAACTTGGGGTCGGACACGAGCAACACGCGCAGGCCGTTGTCCAAGGTGAAGTGCCGGAATTCCGCTTCGTCCGTGGGCGCGACCACGCGCGGCGGAAGAGCCTGCGGGTTGCTGGCAAAGACGGGGAGGGCGGCAAGCAGGGCAAGAAGCAGGGGGGGGAAACGTCGCATGGGTAGATGGGAATTTGTGGTTTAACCTGACCCAAGCGAGGGCTGGGCGACGAGCCGAATCAGGATGAGCGGTCGCGAGACTGGATTGCCCGGACCTCGGGTCAGGACTCGGCCGGCAGGCTCGGCTTCACCGCGTCGAGGAGTTCCTTGACGCCAAACGGCCTGGAAAGCGTGGCGCGGACCCCAAGCCGGCGGCAGATATCGAGGTAGGTCTCGGATCTCGCCACCCCGCCGGACATGGCGATCACGGGCAGGCTGGGGTTTTCGCGGCGCAGCTGGAGGATCGTTTCCACCCCTTCCTGCTCGGGCATTACTAAGTCGGTGATGACCAGATCGGGGGCGGCGTGGCGGAATGCCGCCATGCCGGTCTTGCCGTTGTCGGCCTGCGTGACGTTGTG
>JAPOIC010000050.1 GCA_029979145.1 Opitutaceae bacterium | reverse complement strand
TTGGTTCTTGGGAAGGGTCTTGCGGCGCGGTGGCGATGATCATCGAGGAAGCCGAGTTCGCCGCGGCCCGTGGCGCCCCGGTATATGCCGAGTTCGCCGGCTGGGGCCAGGCGGCGGATGGCTACAATGTCGCGATCTCTCACCCTGAGGGCACCGGGCTGCAGACGGCCATGCGCCGGGCGCTGGTCGATATGGGTCTCACTCCGGCCGAAATTGGCTACATTAACGCGCACGCCACCTCGACCCCCGCGGGTGATCGTTCCGAAGCACTCGCTCCAAGCGGTGTTCACGGCGGCCGGGGCCAAGCCCCGCGTCAGCAGCACCAAGGGCCTGACCGGCCACCCCTTGTCCATGGCGGGCGTGATGGAAGCCGCCTTCTGCGCCGTCGCCCTCAAGGACGGGTTCATCCCGGGCAACGCGCACCTGACAAATCCCGACGAGGCCTGCGCCGGCCTGGATTTGCCGCGCGAAACGCTGGCCGAACCGCCGGGCGTGGTGCTGAGCACCAGCAGCGGTTTCGGCGGGAGCAACGTCGCCCTCGTTTTCCGCGGCGCCTGACGCCCGGGTCAGGCCACCGGCACCGGCGGGAGCTTCCAAATGTCTTCCGCGTATTCGCGAATGGTGCGATCACTGGAAAACTTGCCGACTCGCGCGGTGTTGAGAATCGCCATCTCCGCCCACTTCTTCGGGTCACGATAAGCCGCGTCCACCCGGGCCTGCGCATCGCTGTAGGCGCGGAAGTCGGCCAGCACCAAGAAGGGGTCGCCGCCCGCGAGCAGGCTGTGATGCAGCGCGCCAAAGGCGGCATGCTCGCCGGGGGTGAAGTAGTCGCTGCCGATCCAATCCACGATCGCGCGGAGTTCCTCGTCGGCCGCGTAATACGACCGCGGGTCATAACCCTTGGCATGCAGCGCCTCAACCTCCTCGACCGTCAGGCCGAAGATGAAGATGTTCTCATCGCCCACTTCCTCGCCAATCTCGACGTTGGCGCCGTCCAGCGTGCCGATGGTCAGCGCGCCGTTGAGCGAAAGCTTCATGTTGCCCGTGCCTGAGGCTTCCTTGCCGGCAGTGGAAATCTGCTCCGACAGGTCCGCCGCTGGGATGATCTTGCCGGCGAGCGACACGCGATAATTGGGCAGGAAGGCCACCTTCAATTTGCCACCAATGCGCTCGTCACGGTTGATCCGGTCGCCAATGACGTTGATCGCGCGGATGATGTTTTTCGCGAGGTCGTAGCCGGGCGCCGCCTTGGCGGCGAAGACGAAGACGCGCGGCACGATGTCGAGCTGCGGATTCTGCAACAGGCGGCGGTAGAGCGCGAGGATGTGCAACAGGTTGAGGTGCTGCCGCTTGTATTCGTGCAGGCGCTTGATCTGCACGTCGAAGAGCGCATCGGGCGACACGGTGACGCCGCATTCCTCCTGGATGACGGCGGCCAGGGCCGCCTTGTTGGCCCGCTTGATGGCCATGAACTCACGCTGAGCCGCAGGATTGCGGGCGACGCGCTCGAGGCCGCGCAGGAGGTCTAGATCCCGCGGCCACTTCTCGTGCCCGAGCGTCTTGGTGATGAACTCCGCGAGCCGCGGGTTGCACTGCAACAGCCAGCGGCGCGGCGTGATGCCGTTCGTCTTGTTGCGGAATTTCCCCGGATACAGCGCGTCGAATTCCGGAAACAGGTCCTTGCGCAGCAGCGCGGTGTGCAGCGCGGCCACGCCATTGACTGCGTGCGAGCCGACCACCGCGAGGTTCGCCATGCGCACCATCTTCACGCCATTCTCCTCGATGAGGGAGCACGCGCGCTTCCTTTGGTTGTCACCCGGCCACTGTTTCTCGCAGGCCGCCATGAGGCGGGCGTTGATTTCGAAAATGATCTGAAGATGGCGCGGCAACACGCGCTCGAACAGCGGCACGCCCCACTTCTCCAACGCTTCGGGCAGCAACGTGTGGTTCGTGTAGCCAAACGTGCGGGTGATGATGCCCCAGGCTTTCTCCCAAGTGAGCCCATGGTCATCAATCATGATGCGCATGAGCTCGGGCACGGCGACGGCCGGGTGCGTGTCGTTCAGCTGGATCGCCACCTTGGCCGCGAAATTGTCCCACGAGTTCGAGCGGTCGCGGAAATGCCGGCGGATCAGATCGCGCAGCGAGCAGGCCACGAAGAAATACTGCTGCACCAACCGCAGCTCCTTGCCGTTCTCGGTCTTGTCGTTCGGGTAAAGCACCTTCGAGATCGTCTCGCCCTCCTCCTTTTCGCGCACGGCCTCGGCGTAACCGCCGGAGTTGAACGCCGCCAAGTCAAAGTCCTCCGTGGCGTGCGACGACCAGAGGCGCAGCAGGTTCACCGTGTTGGTGCCATAGCCCGCGATCGGAATATCGTGCGGCAGGCCGAGGATCGACTTGCTGTAGACCCAACGCGGCGTGGAGTTGCCGCGGTCGTCGAAGACATTTTCCACCCGGCCGTAGAGCGGGATTTCCTGGGCGTATTCCGGGTGCATCACTTCCCAGGGGCTGCCAAACACCCGCCAGCGGTCGGGGTGCTCGACTTGATGGCCATTCACGAACTCCTGCTTGAAGAGTCCGAATTCGTAATAAATGCCGTAGCCCAGGGCCGGGAGATCGAGCGTGGACAGCGAATCAAGGAAGCACGCGGCGAGGCGACCGAGACCGCCATTGCCCAACCCCATGTCGAGCTCCGCCTCGCGCACGGCGTCGAAATCGATGTCCAGCCCCGCCAACGCTTCGCGTGCCGTGTCAATCATGCCGGTCGCGTGCAGGTTGCACTCAAAGAGCCGGCCGATGAGGTATTCCATCGAAAAGTAGTAGAGCCGGCGGACGTTCTGCGCGGCATGCGCCGACTGCGTCGCAATCATGCGCTCATGGATCGCATCACGCACCGCCAGGGAAGTCGCCACCCACCAGTCGCGTTGCGTCGCACCTTTCGGATAACGGGCCAGCGTCGAGGTCAGGTGACGCAGGATCAGGGAACGCAGGATCTCCGCCGGGGAGTCCTTTTTCTTGGCGGACTTGGCGGGAGTAGCAGGCTTGGTCTTCGGCATTGCGGAAAAGGTATCAAGAATCGTGCCACCTCCGGGCGGCGGTCACGTTAATTTTTGGAAACGTCGGGCCAATTCGGCGTGCCCGAGCTCAACGTAGGTCGGACGACCCGACGGACTGGTCAAGGGATGTTGCGTCGCAAAGAGTTGCGACAGCAGCGCCTGCACCTCGGCTTCGCCGGTCCCGGCGGGCAGCCGCACGGCCTTCGAGGCCGCGAGCCGCGCGAGTTCGTCGCGAGCGAGGTCGACATTGCGTCCCGGCAGGCGTCCTTCGCGCAAAAGCCCGAGAAAATCGCGCATGAACAGCTCGGCGTCCGCCGGCTCCATCCACACCGGCACGGCCTCGATCCGGAAGAAATTTCGCCCGAATTCGCCGACTTCAAAGCCGTGCGCCCCGAGAAAATCCAGCCGGTCCAGCAATAACGCCGTCGCAATCGGGTCGAGTTCCATCGGCACAGGCAAAAGCAAACGCTGGCTCGGCACCTCGCCCTGCGTGAATTGCTCCTGCAAGCGCTCAAACCACACGCGCTCATGCGCCGCCCGCCGGTCCAGCAGGACCAACCCTGACGCGGTCTCGAACAAGGCGTAGTTGGTATGCGCCAGTCCGACAAAGCGCCACGAAGGACCCGCCGGCCGCGACGCCGGCGGCGGTTCGGCGGAGGGCGTCGGGACAACGCGAATTTGGGCCGGCGGCACCGCGGGGTTCTCAACGGGCGGCGACCCTACCGGCGGACGGGAGCTGGGCGGCGCCGATGTCACCGGCGCCACGGGTGGCGGCAACACGGGCCGCGAGGCCACGAGCGGCAAAGCCACGGCGGGCTCGGACGTCGCTGTCTGCGCGGAAACGTTCAGGCTCCGCAATTTTTCCAGCACACTCCGAATCACGAAGGCGCGCACCGCAGGCTCGCTGCGGAAGCGCACCTCGCGCTTGGCCGGGTGCACGTTGACGTCCACCGCCGCGGGTTCGCATTCGAAAAACAGGAAGGCCAGCGGATAGCGGCCCTTCGGCAATGACTCGTGGTAGCTTTCGATCAACGCGTAATTCAGCGTGCGGCTGTCGACGGGCCGCTGGTTGACGAAGATCACCATCTCATGCCGGGTGGAGCGCCCCACCCCGGGCCGGCCAATCAGGCCTGAAAGACGCATATCGCCTTCCTTGGCTTCGATCGGCACGAGCGACTCGGCGGTCTGGCGCCCGAAGATTTCCGCCACGCGGTCGGCGAGCGTCGCGCACTCCGGCGAACGAAAGATCACGCGGCCGTTTTCGATCAATATGAATGCCGCCTGCGGGCTCGCGAGGGCGTAAAAACGCACGCACTGGATGATGTGCGCGGCCTCGGTCTGGTCGGTCTTGAGGAACTTGCGCCGCGCGGGGACCGAGTTGAAGAGATGCGTCACCACGATGCGCGTGCCCACCGGCCGTCCACACTCGCGCACATGCACGAGTTTGCCCCCATTGACCAAGATCTCGTTGCCGACATCCCGCCCCTCCTCGCGCGTCTGCATTTCAAAGCGGGACACGCTGGCGATCGACGGCAGCGCCTCGCCGCGAAATCCATAGCTGGCGAGCCGGTCCAAATCGGCCGCTTCCGCGATCTTGCTCGTGGCATGGCGCTCCAGTGCCAGCAGGGCGTCGTCCCGGCTCATGCCCGCGCCGTTGTCCTCCACGCGCATCAACGACCGGCCGCCATGACGAAACTCCACCTCAATCCGCGTGGCCCCGGCATCGAGCGCGTTTTCGACCAGCTCCTTCACCACCGCGGCGGGGCGCTCAATCACCTCGCCCGCGGCGATCTGGTTGGCGACCCGGTCGGGCAGGATGCGAACTTGAGCCATGGGGGCGCAGCCAAGCACGGAAACCCCGGCGGACGGAAGCGCGGAATTCTCCCCATCCCCATCTTCACATCCCCATCGCTCCAATCGTCACGCTCCCACCCACCGCCCGAAGCTTTCCCACCGTTTGTAACGTATTACGTTACAAACACGGAGTTCCTTCAGGCGACGGCTAACCGGCAAAGCCGGCCCCCTCTCCTGTTTCTCTTCAGTCATGACACTCCGTCCTGCAATCACCGCAGGAACGTCGTCGCAGCGGTTTGTAACGTATTATGTTACAAATCGCGTGAGGCTCGTTCCGAAGACGGAAATGCCTTCGGCGCGGAGTTAGCTGCGGGGCTTTTCCGACGGCTCGTCGCGTCCCCGCACGGCCCCTTGGAGGTCAATCAGGTTGACGAGGTAACTCGCCGCGCGGAACGGACGCAGCAGGGCGTTGCCAACGATAAGCGGATCGACGTGCGTTTTTTTGTCTTCGTGCAAGCGTGCCAGCAGCACGGAGAGCACGGTCACGCTTAGGATCAGGACGATGAAAAACACCTGAAACATCGTGCCATCAATCCCGGGGGTGCCGTCGGCGTTGGTGCGACGCAGAAACAGCCCCCAAATGATCGGCGCGCAGCCTCCGAGGCAGGCGGTAACGGCACCGTGGATCGAGACAAACAGCGCACGCTCGGCCGCCGGCACGACTTTCGGCAGGTAGTTCAAATTCGCGACGTTCCAGCACACCGCCCCGAGGCCAAGGGTAAAATAGAGCGCAAAGAGCACGCTGCCGTGCCCGGCCAAGCCATTCAGGAAAAGCAGCCAAACGACCGCCACGGCCACGTAGAGCACAAGCGAGAGGAGAAAAAACGGCTTCGCTCCCGTCTGATCGATGCGACGCCGCAGCAGCCAGGCCCCCGCGATAACGCCCAGGTAGCGCAGCACCTCAAACAGCATGATGCGGCCGGAATCCATGACGGCGTCCACTTTGAGAAAATACGCGGCAAAGGGCGGGATCGAAGTGATCGTCACCGCATACCAAGTTGCCAGCCAGAGGTAGTGTCGAAACGGTGACGGCTTGAACATGTGCCGCGGCGTGGCGCGCAACACTTCCCGCAGCCGGATTGGGGCCGGTCGCTCAATGTCGGGCAGTCGGTTCAAAGCCATGAAGCTCAGCAACGAGCCCACCGCCGAGATCCCGTATTGGATCAGCAGCGCGGTGTAGATCGGCAGGAACGCAAACAGCGCTGCGCAGGCCACCAGCGTGCCCACGCCGGCGATGCCGGAAATCATCTGATCACTGCCGAAATAGCGTCCGCGCATCCGCGCCGGGAGAAAACCGTAAAACCACGGCGTCATCGCCGAGGCCCCGATGGTCCGGAAAAAGCTGAAGAAAAACACACTCCCGATGAACGCGTTTACCATCCACGGCGGCGCGGTGGCCGGCGCGAGAATCGCGAGCCACAACGGCACCGCGAGGAAAACGCTGCGCGCCGCCCAGCCGCTCAAAGCCACGCGCTTGAAGCCGAAACGCGGCAGCAACGCGGTGGAGAAAACCAGCAAGGGCGTCTGCAGAAACACAAAGGAATACGCGAGGCCGACCTGAAACGACGTCGCCCCCAGCTCCTCGGCAAACAGCACCATCGGCGTGCCGATCGCGATCTGCCATACGAGCGCGTTGAAGAAGCCGAACACCAAGCCCGGCCGATACGGATGCAGCTCCGGATCAGATTTCGCCGTGGGAAACAGCGTCACCATGGCCTAGGCTCCGCCCTTTCCGGCGCGCCTGTCCCGCTGCCCGTCCTGCGTCACTTCAAGCCTTGGTCCGCAACCGCTTCTTCCAGCGGGCGAATTGGCGGCGGATCTGCGCGGGGCCGGGCATGCCGGTGCCGCGCCGCTTCGCCAGCGCGCGTTTCAGGTCGAACACCGCGATCCAGTCAGGACCGAAGGCGGGATGCAGCTTCATGACCTCCTCGGTCGGAAGCTGGTCAAGTTGCATGGCGTGCTTTTCCGCCAGCTGAACGACGGCGCCCACCACATGGTGCGCCTCGCGGAACGGCAGGCCGCGCTCGACGAGGTAGTCGGCGAGATCGGTGGCGAGCAACGACGGGTCAGCCACCGCCGCGGCACAGGCCCCGCGATTGATCCGCATGCCGCCAACCGTGCCGGCGAAGACGTCCGCGCACAGGCCGGTCTGGTCAAAGCTGTCGAACACCGGTGGCTTGTCCTCCTGCAGGTCACGATTGTAGGTCAGCGGCAGACCCTTCGCGAGCGTGAGCAGGGTGTGCAGGTTGCCCTGCAGCCGCGCGGATTTGCCGCGCAGGAGCTCGCAGGAATCCGGATTCTTCTTCTGCGGCATGAGCGACGAGCCCGTGCAGAATGCATCCGGCAGATCGGCGAATTTGAATTCCGAGCTGCTCCACAAAATCAGATCCTCGGCCATGCGCGAGAAGTGCACGCCCACGAGGGCGCAGGCGGACGCAAACTCAATGAAGAGGTCACGGTCCGCCACGGTGTCCATGGAGTTTTGCGTGACCTGCGGCCGGCCCTTCGCATCAGTAAAACCGAGCTGCAGCGCCGTGAACTCGCGATCGATCGGCAGCGTGGTGCCGGCGATGGCGCCCGAGCCGAGGGGACACCAGTTGGCCGACGCGGCGACGCGTTCGAAACGTTCCACGTCGCGGTCGAGCATTTCCATCCAGGCAAAAAGGTGATGTGCCAGATAAACCGGCTGCGCCCGCTGCAGGTGGGTGTAGCCCGGGATGAGCACGTCGTTATGCGTCTCGGCCGTGGCCAGCAGCGCCGACTGCGCGCCGCGCAGCTTTTCGGCGAGGACCGCACAAGCGTGCTTGAACCATAGGCGCATGTCGGTCGCCACCTGGTCGTTGCGACTGCGCGCAGTGTGCAGCTTGGCCGCGGCGGGCACGCGCTTCGTCAGCGCCTGCTCGATGTTCATGTGCACGTCCTCGAGCTGAGGATTCCACGCGAACTTGCCCGCGGCGATTTCCTTCGCGATCTCATCAAGCCCGGCGTGGATCGCGTGGCGCTCCTTGGCCGTGATCAGGCCGACTTTGGCAAGCATCGCCGAATGCGCCTTGCTCCCGGCGATGTCGAAAGGCGCGAGGCGATGGTCAAACGAGACGGACTCGCTGAATTGCAGCATCAATTCGGCCGGACCCGCACTGAAGCGGCCGCCCCAGGTGACTTGAGTGTGCTGTTTCGCCATGGCGGATAAGCACACGCCGCCGACCTCCGCCGCGCAATGCGAAATTGCGGCCGAACTTCCCGTTTGCCGCCCGGTCGCACCCGGACATGATCCTCCGTATGCGTTTCTTCGGCCACCTGCTTCTCGTCGCGCTGCTCCTCCTCCCCTCCCTTGGTGCCGCCCCGCTGGCCCGGCCGGAATGGAACCGCGTTGCCGTGGAGCCGATGAAAACGTCGATCTACGTCGGCAGTGTCCGGTTGATCACCGCGGAGTTTCGCAAGGACGGTGACGGCTTCTCCGCCACCTACGCCGCCAAGGTTTTCCCCTGGGCCTTTTGGAACGAGACCGGCCGCATCCATATCGCGATTGCCGGTGACGATCTCGCCCGCCTGCAACGCGGCGAGCGCTGCGAGTTCACCGGCGAGGCCTTCAATCACAAGGAGAAGCCGCGCCGCGTGACTGGCTACGCCGATCCCGAATCGGCGGACGGCAGCACAGGAAAAATCAAAGTGCGAATCGCCTTCGACGACATGAAGCTGACCTTCAACGGCCGCTACACGCTCAGCACTTTCACGGCCCAGCCCGCGGCGGATCAGTCCGCCCAGTGAAAGACAATCGGCTTATCGAGGTCCGGGTGCAGGCTGCGATGCACCGGGCAGCCGAGCGCCACGCGCTCCAGCACGCCGTCGGGGTCCTGGCTGCGCGGCAAGGGAATCCATACCTCAGTGCGAATCCGAATGATGCGCCGGGGCGCATCGGTTGACATCTCCTTGGTGACCTCCCATCTCACCTCCGGCAGGTCGAACCCCAGGCGGCTGCGCGCAGCAATGGCCATCGTCGTGACAATGCAGGACGCGAGGGCTGCGGCCGCCAGATCCGTCGGTGAAAACGCCTGGCCGCGCCCATGATTGTCCACCGGCGCATCGGTGGCAATAACCTGGCCCGAGGGACCATGGGTGAGTTCGCAATTCAAACCGCCGCGATAGATGCCGGTGCTTTTGACCATGCCTCCATGTGGTCGTGAAACCGGACCGGTGCAACGGGCAAATCCGCAGGCGCGCTCGACATCGCTCCACCGTCCGTTTGTCTAGGGGCATGCCCAAGAAAACGATTCGAAAGGCCATCGTCACCGGCGGGGCCAAGGGATACGGCCGCGGCATCGCGAAAGCCCTCGCCGCCGCCGGTTACCAAGTCTGGATCACGGGGCGCGACGAAGCCGCGCTGAGACGCGTCGCCCACCAACTGAAGGTCAAGGCGGTCCGCGCCGACGTGGCCTCGCCTGCCGACTGGGACCGGCTCTTCGCGGAAGTCGACACCGCCCCCGGTCGCTTGGAAGTCCTGGTAAACAACGCGGGTGCCGGCATCCGCATCGCCCCCGCGGTCGATCAGACCGACGATGAAGTGGCGCGCGGGCTCGCCGTGAATCTCACCGGCGCCATCTACGGCTGCACCCGTGCTGCGCGTCGCATCGTAGCCGGAGGCGGCGGGACGATTGTGAACATCAGCAGCGTGTGCGCCCGCCAAGCGTGGGGCGGCTGGGGCGTCTACTCCGCCGCCAAGGCCGGCCTCGAACAGTTTTCCAAGTGCCTCTACCTCGAACACCGTGAGCAGGGACTGCGCGTGACCTCGCTCGCGCCGTCGTGGGGCGCCACGGAGTTCACAGACGCGGCTGACCTGGGTTCCCGCCCGGCGGACATCAACCGCCGCTGCATCCAGCCCGCCGAGCTCGGAAAAATGGTAGCCGACCTTTGCGCCCTGCCCGCGCACCTGTTTGTGCAGGAGATGGTGGTCTGGCCCACGATTCAGCCGGTCGAGCCGTTGTAATTCGGCGCGGCCGCTTGCGCGCTGGCTCGCCGAGCCGTAGCTCGCCCGGCGAGCGAAGGCTGGTGGAGCTGAGGGGAATCAAACCCCTGACCTCTTCATTGCGAACGAAGCGCTCTATCAACTGAGCTACAGCCCCGAAAGGGAGGTGCGTTCTGGGGCATTCGCCGGGGCGAGTAAACATCATTTTTCTCTCCCTCCCGGTTACGGCCGGGCAATTTTCCCGTTACGGGCGGGATTGGTCCCGGATTTGCTATGGACAGCTGTTTGATACTGTTATTCTCGGATCACTTCCTGTCATGAAAAAGACCGCGAAAACCACCCAACCCAAGGCGCTCACCCCGGCGAAAAAACCTGCGAAAGCAGTGAAGAAGAAGACCGCGGCCGCCCCGGCCGCCAAGAAGGCAAAGGCCGCAGCCGCTCCGGCGGCGCCCACGGTGGTGGTCACCACGGTCTCCGCCCTCATCGATGTTGGCTTCGGCAACACGCTTTACCTGCGTGGCGAAGGCCCCGGCCTCAGCTGGGACAAGGGCCTCCTCATGAACTGTGTGGCCGACGCCGAGTGGACCCTGAACCTGAGCGGCGCCACCGCCCCGCTGACCTTCAAGTTCCTGCTCAACGACGAGACTTGGTGCACAGGCGAGGACTACTCCCTCGTCCCTGGCAAGGTCGGCGCCTTCACGCCGGAGTTTTAATCCCGGTCGGGATTCAGCGCCAAGAGCCGCGCCTGCAGCCGCGCCACCGCTTCCTCGCGGTCGGCAAGCTCCCCTGCGATCATCACTTCGCAGCGCATGCGCACCCGCGAAAACGGCTTGGGCAGGTAAAACCGGTCCCAAGCCTTGTTGAGCCGCCACGCCGATTCGAAATCCGCGCCTACCACCAACAGGGGCGTCTTGGTTCGCCGTGCCACGATCAGCGCGCCGGGTTTCACGACATAGCGCGGACCCTTGGGACCGTCGGGCGTGATGCCGACATCATGGCCATCCCGCAGCACGCCGACCAGCGCCGACGCGGCCTCGCGACCCAGGCTGTTGCTCGACCCGCGCACTGCGCGCAGGCCGACCAGGGAAAAGAAAGCCGTCAACCACG
>JAPOIC010000060.1 GCA_029979145.1 Opitutaceae bacterium | reverse complement strand
TGGCGCATGAGGGCTTCATCGCCCCGCACCAAGCCGACCAATGCGCAGACCACCGGCTCGGCCATCCAGGGCTCAAGGCCGCGTTCGCGCTCCCGCAGGGCCGGGAGGTCGGACTCCGCAAACAAAAGGCCGCGGGCAAACTTCGGCGCCGGCCATGCGCCGGCGGACAAAATCAAGCCGGACCACGCCTCATCGTAACGCGGCTTCGCGGCCTCCAGCCGGCTCAGCAAATCGCTATCCCCTGCGCCCCACCAACGCAATGTGCACATCGCCGCACCGGACTGCGTCGCCAGAAAAGTCATGCGCACTGCCGTCGCCGCCCCGAGGATCGGACGCGTGACTTCCAAGCGCGAACCGTCCCCGACCGCCGGTTCACCCAGCGCCCGCCACGCGCCGTCAATCTCGGCCGCAAACTGCGCGCTCACCCCCTGCGGCAAGACGACGCAAAACATGTAGTAATCGAACCGCGCGGGCAACGCGCCCATTTGCAGGGTCAGGCTGCCGGCGACGACATTCGCCGCGCAGTTGTCCCACTGCACCCGCGTGCTGTCCCAACCGGCCTCATGCCGAAAGTTCACCGCCTCGCTGGCGTCGCGCGTCAACGGCAGTTGCGGCAGGGTCGACTCGTCGTGGAGGGGCGCGAAGATCGATTCGGCGGGGTTCAGTTCCCAGAGGAACATGGGGGGCATGACCCCAGCGTGCCGGGTCCCCTCGGTGGCTCAATCCGTTTGTCTGCCATAAAAAACCCGCGGTCCGAAAACCGCGGGTGAATGGGAGCGACATTGAGCGTCACGAAGTCGTCGCCAGGGCCGGCCAGCGCCGGAAGGCCGAGAAGTTCGCGTTGGTGCGGTCGTAGGTCTCGCGCCGCTTCACGTATTCCGCGTAGTCGGTGACGTCCTCCGGATGCTTCACGCTGTGGACGAGAAAATCGGCCTCGGGCGGGTAGCAGGCGACGTTGCCCTTCTCGTAAAACTCCGGGTTGGCATTGCCCGCCTCGTCGTGGCTCTCCGGCCAGAGGCCCACGTTGTTGGGCACCTCGGCGGACTGGTAGCGCAGGTCCGCGCTCCAGCGGATGTGATCCGAGTAGTTCGGCGTCGAGCAGTGGGGGGTGCGGTTGGTCATGAAGACCACGCCGCCCTTCGAGCAGGCCGCGGTGATCGCACGACGCGGATCGGCCGGGAGGTTCTCGTCCTTGATCACGAGGAAGCCCGCGTTGCCCCCGGTGTGGTGGGTCGCCACGGCGCCTTCGTGCGTGCGCGGAAGAATCTGCATGCACCCGTTCTCGACGGTGGCGTCCACCAGCGGGATCCAGCACGTGAGGATCATCGAGGCGTCGCAGTGCGAGGCAAAGTAACCGCTGTCCTGATGCCACGGCACGACGCCGCGGCCGATGTTCGGCAGCTTGGGACGGATGCGGTAGACGGACGACGCCACGATCTCTTCCGTGCCGAGCAGCGCGCTGACGGCGCCAAGCAGCTTCGGGTGCGCGATGACATCGAACATCTCCGACGCGTGAAAGCCGCCGCCGCGCAGGCCCTCGAGGTGGCGCATGAGCGCCTCGCCGTTTTCCTTGGAGTCGCGATAGATCGCGGCCAGACGGCGGTCGAAGTCGAGTTCTTCGTGCGGGTGCTCGAGCTTGCCGGCGGCTTTCAGCTCTCGCGCCTTGCGGTCGATCTCCGCGTGCAGCGCGGCGCGCAGGGCGTCGAGGTCGGCCGGATCAAACACGTCGGGCACGATCACGTAACCTTCCTCGTGGAAAAAGCGGACCTGCTGCGGGGTAAGTTTTTTAAGGGCGCTCATGACAGCTCCCACC
Source organism: Opitutaceae bacterium (assembly GCA_029979145.1). Taxonomy (GTDB): domain Bacteria; phylum Verrucomicrobiota; class Verrucomicrobiia; order Opitutales; family Opitutaceae; genus Cephaloticoccus. The sequence goes on along the minus strand of JAPOIC010000060.1, from coordinate 7,971 downwards.
CTGCCACAAACCCCAGAACCTGACAATGGGGCGCTGTCACCTTTGCTGGTTTTTATTCCCTCTGATTAAAACCTGCAGGTAGCCCAATCCAGCCGCCATCGTCACGGTTGACGCCACGGGGCCGGCTGGCGTCGAATGTGGGCATGGATTTCACGGGCCAAGTGATCTGGATCACGGGCGCCTCGTCGGGTATCGGCGAGGGGCTGGCCCTGGCCCTCGACCGTCTGGGGTCAAATCTTGTGCTTTCGAGCCGGCGCGCGGAGGAGCTGGAACGCGTCCGTGCCGCCTGCACGCGGCCCGAAGCGCACCTCGTGCTGCCGCTGGATCTGGCCCAATCTGCGACCTTTACTGCGCTGACCGCGCAGGTCGTCGCGCGATTTGGCCGGATTGATTTACTGGTCAACAATGGCGGTGTCAGCCAGCGCACCTTGGCGACCGCGGCCACGGAGGCGACCGAGCGCCAGCTGATGGAGATCGATTATTTCGGACCCATCGCGCTGACGAAGGCCGTGCTGCCCACGCTGCGCCGGCAAGGCGCGGGCAAGATTGTGGTGGTGAGCAGCGTCATGGGTTATGCGGGCACGCCGGGCCGCTCCAGCTACGCCGCGGCCAAGCACGCGTTGCACGGCTACTTCGACTCGCTGCGCGCTGAGCTCTGGCGCGAAGGCATTAAAATTCTGATCGTCTGCCCGGGCTACGTGCAGACCGCGGTGAGCACCAACGCGCTGCAGGCCGACGGTGGCCGGCACGGCCGCACCGACGCCACGCATCGCCGCGGCATCCCGGTGGAGCGTTGCGTGCGCGCCATCCTCAAGGGCATCGCCCGCAACCGCGAAGAGATCGCCGTGGGCGGACCAGAAGTCGCGGCGATCTACCTGAAACGATGGCTGCCCTGGCTGTATTCCCGCGTGGTGAGGCGGCTGGAGTTCACCACAAAATAAAAAACCGGCAGGACGACCTGCCGGCCTGGGGAGAGAACTGGATTTCGGCTCAGGCGAAGCTGCCACCGCGGGAGATGCCCATGGCCTTGCGTCGGGCGCGGCGGTCGGCGGCAGCCTTCTTCTCGTAGCCCTGGCGGCGGTGCTCGGCGAGCGGATCGGCCGGGAGTTGGTTGGCCTTGCGATACTTCGCGAGGGCGGGGGTCACGTCGGTGAAGAACGCCTGCTTCAAGATGAGTTCGGCGTCGATGACGTTGTTCTTGGCCTGCGCGCGGCGGAGCGCGTCGTGGTCGACAATCGCGGCCTTGGCGTAGAGTTCCTGCGCCATGATCACGGTCTGAATCATGGCCTCGACCTTCGGCTTCTCATTGTGGCACTGGTCGACCATGTAGGCGATCTTGGGCATCTTGCCGCGGTCGGACGCGAAGAAGTGAATCTCGTGGAAGATGCGGAAGACCTGATATGGGTCGATCGAACCGAGCGTGAGGTCGTCGTCGGCGTAGCGGCGGTCGTTGAAGTGGAAGCCGCCGAGCATGTCCTCGTCGAGGAGCCACGCGACGAGCTGCTCAATATTCTGGGCGTTGTAGTGGTGGCCGGTGTCGACCAGCACCTTGGCGCGCGGGCCGGCCTTCTTCGAAAGGAGATAGGCCATGCCCCAGTCGGCGATGTCGGTGGCGTAGAACGCGGGCTCGAAGGGCTTGTATTCCACGAGCATCGTCTGCTTCGGGCCGAGCTTCTTGTGCACGGCCTTGAGGCACTCCTCAAAGTAGCCCTTGCGCTCGCGGATGCTGCCCTGGCCGGGGTAGTTAGTGCCGTCGGCGAACCAGAGCGAAAGGTATTCGCTGCCCGTGCCCTTCATGATGGCGACGGAGTCGTAGCAGTGCTGCAGCGCCTGCTGGCGGACCTTCGGATCGTTATGGCCGAAGGAACCCCACTTGTATTCCTGGTCTTGAAAAAGGTTGGGGTTGATGGCGCCGATCTTCACGCCGTGCTTGCGCGCCAGGCGGCCGACCTTGGCCGGATCCTCGCCGGGCGTGAAATCCCAGAGCACATGCGTCGCGACCGTCGGGCAGCAACCCGTGAGGGTGTGCACCTGGCCGGCATCCGCCAGCTTGTCGTTCATGTCGATGGCGGCGGCATCCTGGAAAAATTTTCCGAAGCGCGTGCCGGTGTCGGCGAAACCCCAGCTGGGCGTTTCCACCTTGAAGGTCTGGAGCGCCTCGACGGCGCGGCGGAGGAGTTTTGGCGTCATACGCCGACCTTTATGGCGGAAGCGCCCCGGCAAAGTCAGGTCCGAAATCGTCCGACGAGCCGAAAGGTCCCTTGCCCCGCGCGGCCTCCCCTGCCCTGCTGGCGGCATGTGTGATGAATGCCTTCGCCTCGGCTCCCCGTGGATGCCGGCGCTGCACGGCGATCAACCCCGCCCGCGGCCGCGGCCCCGCGCGCGCCAACCGCTCACGCCGCCGCCACCCAAAAAGCCCGCGCGCAAAGTGCGCTGAGTTCAGAGCGGACTCGGCTCCGCGGGCTCATTGGTGAAGCGCAGAAGCGCAAACGCAGTGAGGAGCGCCAAGGTGCAGGCGAGCACGAACCAGTCGCCGTGCCGCACGTAGAAACTCTGCTGCCCGACCCAACGCCGGTCGCGCGACACCTCCACGGTGTGCACGCCGCGGTAATAGATGCGGCCGTTCGCATCAGTCATCGTATCGCGCACGTTGCCAAATTCGTCGATCCAACCGCTCCACCCGGCGTTGCCGACGCGGACGACCGGGCGGCGCGTCTCGATCGCACGCAGCACCGAATGCGCCGCGTGCTGGTAGGCCGCCCCGTCCTCGCCGAACCAGCCGTTGTTGGTGTGGACCGTGAGCAACTCTGCGCCCAAGCGCACACTGCTGCGCGCCAACTGCGGAAAGGTGTCCTCATAGCAAACCAACGGACCGATGATCGCGAGGCCGCGCTGCATGGGCAGCAACAACGGACGGTCATCCACGCCCGGCAGGAAATCATCGCCCACGGGCACAAATTTTTCGATCCAACCCAGCACGGGACGGAGGGGCACGTATTCGCCGAACGGCACGAGCCGGCGTTTCGCGTAGTAGGCATCCGCCACGCCGCCATCAGGCGTGACCACGAAAACGCCGTTATACCAAGCCTCGTCAGGTTGGTTAAACCGCTCGATGGCGATTGAACCCAACACGATGGGCGCCTTCTCGCGGGTGGAAAGGGTCGAGACAAAGTCGGCCGTCGTCGGGTCGCCGCGGACCGCCCACGGGGTCACGGCTTCCGGCCAAAGGATGGCGTCGGGCCATTCGCGCGCGGCCTCCAACGTGAGTTGCTCGATGGTCTGCGCGATGGCGCGAGCCTCGTTCGGGTCCCACTTCAGCATCTGCGGGACATACGGCTGCACCAAGGCGAGCCGCGCGAAGTCCTCCCGCTGCTGGCGGAACGTGTCGCCGAGCATGAGAAACGACGGAAGCATCAGCACCAGCAACGCCACCATGAACTCCGGGCTGCGCTTCTTCAGGCCCTGATGCGCCTGCCGCAGCAGCCGGTGGGCGTAGGCCGCGAGGCCGAGGTTGAAGAAGATCAATACGAACGAGACGCCATACGCACCCGTGATCGACGCCACTTGCAACAGGATCGAGCGCTGCCATTGGCTGGCCGCGAGCGGCAACCAGGGGAAGCCGCCAAAGAGCCACGTGCGCGTCCATTCCAGAAAAACCCAGAGCCCCGCGAGGCCGACGAGGGCCAGCACGCGCTCCAACGGTCGGCGCGGCTGCAGGCGCGGCATGGCCCACCAGACGGCGAGATACCACAAGCCCACCCACGCGCCAACGAATGGCCCGAGCAACAGCAGGCCACCCCAAGTCACATGGTGCAGCCAACCGAGCAAAATGCTCCAAGCCACGGCCTGCGCGGCAAACAATGTGCCCGCATAGAGCCGGAATGACGGACGCAGGTAGGCCCAGAAAACCGCGGGCACTGCAAACGCGTAGGCGAACTCCGGCGTGCGCAGTGGCGGGAAGCTCAGCACCGTCAGCACCACCGTCGCCACGAACACGCCGACCGACCACAGCACCGGCTTCTGGTTGGCCCAGAATGACGGACGATCTGCGTAGGGATCGTCGGCCGGCAGAGGCGGGGTCTCGCTGTTCACGCGCGGGATACCGCCGGCGTCATGCGCCGTGACATTGCTTGTATTTCTTGCCCGAGCCGCAGGGGCACGGGTCGTTGCGCCCAACCTTCGGTTGGTCGCGCCGGATGGTCACCTTGGGCAGCTGCACTTCCTCTTCGCCCGGGGCGGCCACGGGACCGGGGCGGGCCGCAGGCGCGGCCGCCGGTTCGTCGGTAGGACCGACGGCCTTGGCGGACCGGCTGAGCAGCGCGAGCATGTTCTCGAAGGCCTCAAGGTTGGAGGCACTGCGAAACAGGCCGGTGCAAATCTGGAGCCGGACGTTGTTCATCAGCTCCTCGAAATAGCGGAAGGCCTCGCCCTTGTATTCCACCAGCGGATCCTTCTGGCCGTAGGAGCGAAGGAAGATGCCCTTCTTGAGCTCCTCCATCTCGGTGAGGTGCTCCTGCCAGTGGCGGTCGATGGCGTTGATGATGACGTAGCGCTCGAGCGCGCCCAGCGAATGCGGGTCCTCGACGGACTCCTTCACGCCGTAGGCCTGCTTGACGCGCTCCAAAATCGGCGCAGCCATCGCCTCGACGTCAGTGCCGGTGAGCTCGGTGGACTTCAGGCTGATCGGGAAATGGGCGTTGACCCAGCCGACAAGGTGGTCGATCTCGGCCTGACCCGGCGCGTGCTTGTCGCCGAAGCCGGCGTTTTCCAAGCGCGTGAGGATCTCCTCCTCCACCTGCTCAAAGATGATTTCTTTCGGGCGCTCCGCGTGGATGGCGGCGTTGCGGATGCCGTAGACGACCTCGCGCTGCTGGTTGAGCACGTCGTCATATTGGAGCAGGCGCTTGCGCACGGAGTAGTTCTGCTGCTCGACCTTCTTTTGCGCGCTCTCGATCGAGCGGTTGAGCCATGGGTGCTCAAGCTCCTCGCCATCCTTCATCGAGCCTTCCATCAGGCGCGACGCCAGGTTGCCCTGGAGGAAGAGGCGCATGAGGTTGTCCTCGAGCGAAAGGAAAAACTTCGTCATGCCGGGGTCGCCCTGGCGCGAGCAACGGCCGCGCAGCTGGCGGTCGATGCGGCGCGATTCGTGGCGCTCGGTGCCGATGACGTAGAGACCGCCGGCCTCGCGGACGCCCGGGCCGAGTTTGATGTCGGTGCCGCGGCCCGCCATGTTCGTGGCGATGGTGACGGCGCCCGGCAGGCCGGCGCGGGTGACAATCTCAGCCTCCTGCTGGTGGAACTTGGCGTTGAGGACGGTGTGGATGATGCCCGCGCGCTTCAACATGCGGGACAGCACCTCGGAGGACTCCACCGACACGGTGCCGACCAGCACGGGCTGGCCGCGCTTGTGGGCGGCCTCGATCTCGCGGAGCACCGCGTTAAACTTGTCGCGCCGCGTCTTGAAGATCGAGTCGTTCTGGTCGATGCGGATGCAGGGTTTGTTCGTCGGGATGACCTGCACCGCGAGCTTGTAGATGTCGTGAAACTCCGCCGCCTCGGTCTCGGCCGTGCCGGTCATGCCGGCCAGCTTCTCATACATGCGGAAGTAATTCTGAATCGTGATCGTCGCGTAGGTGCGGGTCTCGCGCTCGATGACGACGCCTTCCTTGGCCTCGATCGCCTGGTGCAGGCCGTCAGACCAACGGCGGCCAGGCATGACGCGGCCGGTGTTCTCGTCGACGATCATCACCTTGCCCTCCTGCACCACGTATTCGACGTCCTTCTCGTAGAGGGAATAGGCGCGGAGCAGCTGGGAAATGGCGTGAATCTCCTCGGAGATCTCGGCGAAGCGCTCCTGGGCGGCGCGCTTGCGGGCTTCGCGCTCCTCGGGGTTGGCGGCGCCCTCACGGTCGAGTTCGGAGTATTCCGTGGCGAGGTCCGGCAGCACGAAGGCGTCCGGGTTGTCCGGGCGCAGGTGGCGGCGGCCCTGCTCGGTGAGGTCGGCCTGCTGCTGCCGCTCGTCGATGCCGTAGTAGAGCTCTTCCTTTAGGCGGTAGTATTCGGCCTTGTTGAAGTCCGAGCTCATCTCGGTCTCAAACTTGTCGAGCGCCTTGCGCCACTCGGGATTCTCGAGGAGACGGAGCAACTGCTTGTTCTTCGGGTGACCGATCTTGACCTGCAGCATCTTGGTGATCGCAGCCGAGCGGTCGTCGGGGGACAGGTCGGGCTTGTCGAGCAGGCTCTTCGCGTCAGACACGAGCGAGTTGCACAGGCGCATCTGCACGGCGACAAGACGGTCGACCGTGGGGCGCAGCCGGGTGAACGGCTGCTCGCGCTCAATCGGGGCCGGACCGGAAATGATCAGCGGCGTGCGCGCCTCGTCGATGAGGATGGAGTCGATTTCGTCGACGATGCAGAACCAGTGGTCACGCTGGACCTGGTCCTCCTTACGCGTGGCCATGCCGTTGTCGCGCAGGTAATCGAAACCGAATTCGCTGGCCGTGCCGTAGGTGATGTCGCGGGCATACATCTCGCGCCGCAGGCTCGAGGGCATCTGCTGCTGGATGCAACCGACCGAGACGCCGAGAAAATTGTAGAGGTTGCCCATCCACTCGGAGTCACGGCGGGCGAGGTAATCGTTGACGGTGACGAGTTGGGTGTTCCGGCCGGTCAGGGCGTTGAGGTAAAGCGGCAGCGTGGAAACAAGGGTCTTGCCCTCGCCCGTCGCCATTTCCGCGATCCGACCCTCATGAATGGCCATGCCACCGATGAGCTGGACGTCGAAATGGACCATGTCCCAGGTCAGCTCATGGTCGCAAACGGTGAAGGTCTTTCCCACCAAGCGGCGGGCGGCGTTCTTGACGGTCGCGAAGGCCTCCGGGAGCACCTCGTCGAGGGCGGCCTTCTTGTCGCTGGCCGCGGCGATCCGGGCCTTGAATTCCTCGGTCTTGGCCCGCAATTGCTCGTCCGTGAGGGACTGATAGGACTTTTCCAGCTCGTTGATCCGCGCGACGATGGGTCGGCAGCGTTCCAAGAACTTCTTGTAGTGCCGCCCGGCAAACCGTTTGAACAAAAATGAAAGCATGAAGGGTCGGAACATACCCCGGTGGGAGGCGTTGGCAAATGACAAATATGGACCAGTTCTTCCTTCACCGACGGCCACTACGTGAAGATCGGCGTGGGCCGAAACTACAGTGACGTCCCGCCCGTGCGCGGCACGTATCGCGGCACGCCGGAACGCAAGATGCAGGTCGACGTGCTCGTGAGCCTGATCGACGAGGAAGCCACCACGGTGGCCGCGAGCGTCGCCGCCTGAGCTGCGCTCAGAACTGGGTCTTGAAATACTCGATCGTGCGCTGGAAGCCGGCCTCCAGCGCGATGGTCGGCTCCCAGCCCAGGAGGGTCTTCGCCAACGTAATGTCCGGCCGACGTTGCTTCGGGTCATCCGCCGGCAACGGCTGATGCACGATCTTCGACTTGCCGCCGACCAGCTTGAGCGTGAGCTCGGCAAGTTGGAGCATGGTGAACTCGCCTGGATTGCCGATGTTCACCGGCCCCACGGTCTTGGTCTGGTTCATCAGGCGCACAAAACCCTCGATCAGGTCGTCGACGTAGCAGAACGAGCGCGTCTGCTTTCCATCGCCATAAATCGTGATGTCCCGCCCCTGCAGCGCCTGCACGATGAAGTTGGAAACCACGCGGCCGTCGTTCGGATGCATGCGCGGGCCGTAGGTGTTGAAGATGCGGACGATGCGGATATCGACCTTGTTCTCGCGGTGATAGTCGAAGAACAGCGTCTCCGCCACGCGCTTGCCTTCGTCGTAGCAGGAGCGGCGGCCGATGGGGTTCACGTGCCCCCAGTAAGACTCGGGCTGCGGGTGCACCTCGGGATCGCCGTAGACCTCCGACGTGCTGGCTTGGAACCCGCGCGCCTTCACGCGCTTCGCCAGACCGAGGCAGTTGATCGCACCC
>JAPOIC010000161.1 GCA_029979145.1 Opitutaceae bacterium | reverse complement strand
TTTTCTGAGGGTCTCACGCAAGGCGCGGAGACGCTGAGAACACCGCTGGAATAATTCAGAAGCCAGGAAACCAAGAAATCATTCCTGGTTTCCTGGCTTCTGAATTATTCCAGCGGTGTTCTCAGCGTCTCCGCGCCTTGCGTGAGACCCTCAGAAAACAAACGCCCGACCTCGCATGGAGGCCGGGCGTGAAATCCATCTACCCTGTTCTCGACGCTTACTCCTTGGGATAACCCTCGAAGTGCTTCGGGTCCTCGGGATCCTGATAGCGCGTCGTGTAGGTCTGGTTGCTCGCGGCGAGCTTGAGGAATTTGTCGATCGGGACGATCTCGATCGGGCCCTCCAGCTGCTTCGTGACCTCGACGAGACTGTTCACGTCGTTCGACTCGCGCACGTGCACGAGCAGGAAGTAAGGCCGCTTGGCATTCAGCGCGATGAGCTCGTTCAGGTCGGCCGCCACGTCATCGCGCGGACGGCGCGGGTCGATGTAGTAATCGTAGGAAATCATCGGGCGACCATCGCGCAGGTCGCGCGTGCGGGCCGGGCCGTAGCCATTGATGAAGCCGATGACGTCGGGGAACTCGCGGTAGTAGGCATCGACGGTGGCCTTGGTCAGGTCGGCGTTGCCCACGTTGCCGTCGGCCGCGGTGTTGTCCATGATTTCCATGATGTGCTCGTCGAGCAGCGCCATGAGCGCGCGAGCGCGCTCCATCAGGATCGGGAAGCGGTCGGCCGGGATGCTGTTGGGATACATGTAACCCGGGCCGGAGAGGCCGCCGATGAAGTAGTCGTTCGGCGTGGCCGACTCGTGGAAATACTCCAGCGCGGCCGGCGAGAACTCGGTCCAGTTCATCGTCACCTGCCAGCCGAAGGGCAGCTTGCCGCGGCCGGGCTTGGTCCACACGCCAATGCCGATCGAGTCGGACTGCACGAAGGAGATATAGACCTTCTGCTCCGCGGTCAGCTTGGCGTCGAGCGGCACGCTGTGGTTGTTGGTGAACTTGAAGCCGGGCGTGAACGTGAACTGGTTGTTGAAGCTCAGGTTCGGCAGGTTGTGCAGGCCCTCCATGCGAAGGCCATACATCGAGAGCAGCGTGGTGTATTGCTCCTCCGTGTCCTTGCCATACGAGTGCCAGCCGAAGACGTAACCGCCGGGCGTGAGCTCCGAGAAGATCTTGCGCGTCAGCGCGAGTTCCGCGGCGTGCGCCGGGTTGTCGATGTTGGCGGAAAGATCGTGGAAGAACATCTTCTGCTCGACGCCCCAGTCCGCCATGCCGGGCATGCGCACGGCGCCAGCGTGGCCGCCCATGAGCATGACGCGGTCCTTGGCGCAGCGATCCCAATACTTATTGTAGGCGTCCTGGTAGATCTCGGCGTCGGTCTGGCCGGCATAGCGGCCGCGCAGGTCGTCGAACGGCTTCAGGCCGTGTCGCTCGACCAACGGGATGAGTTCCTCGGACACGACCACGACGTCCGCGACGCCAGCGATGGTGAACGCGACGTTGAGCGAGGCGCCCACGGTCTTGTCCCAGACGACGTAGCCCCTGGCGGCGGAGGCGAACTTTGCCAGCGCCTCGTCCGCGGACTTCAGCTCATGCCACTGCACGCCGTGCTTGCGCGTGTAGAAGTCGAACAACGGACCCGTGATCTCCCACTGGTAATCCGGCGGGTGCACGATGTAGAGCTGCGGACCATGGCGGTTGGCGAGGCCCTGGAGGCTGACGAGCAGCGCTTTTTCTGGGAGCCCGCCGGCGATGCGCCAGTCGAGGTCGAAGTGCATGAATGAGGCGGCGACGCCGTAGTTCTTGCCCGTGGCGGGCTGCTGCGTGGCGCGCAGCGCCGGGGCGGCCGCACAGGCGGCGAGCGTCACGAACAGGAAGCTGCGTTTCAGGAGATTCATTTGGCGGCCTCCTCAGTCACTTTGTTGAAAACGTAGACCAGCGGACGCGGGCGGGACGAGTGCAGCTCGATCACCGTGAGGCGATCCCCGAGCTCGCTCACGCGAAACTCGGAGGTGATTCGCATGATCACATCACCCTGCGACACTTCCACCGGCGTGAATACCTCCGTGCGCAGCGTGCGGCCACCGTCGATCCACTCGGCCGTGGCTTCGGTCACGCCATGCTTGGCGGGATAAACCGCCATGTGGCGCTGCTCCACGCGGAAGAAGTCGTCGAGCTTCACCGGTCCGGCGGTGTCGACGACGTTCGTCGCCTCCTTGATCGTGCGACGCCATTGCATGACGTAGGTGAGCGCCACCTTCGAGCCGTCGCGCGCGACCACGAGGTCCATTTTCTGCCAGCCGTCGAGCGCGGTGCTCACGGCCGGATCGAGGCGCCAGCGGCCCTCGAACGAGGGCTGGGCCGTGGCTGCCACGGCGAGACCCGCCGCGATCAGTCCTCCCAGCAGGATACGTTTGAATGCAGTCATCATAAAGGGAGGCGCATTCAACCCCCCGGCGCGCGGCGCTGTCCACGCGTTTCGGCTGAAAATTTCCGATTATTCAGCCGGCTTCACGACCCCGGTCAGCGTGAACTCCTCGCGGTCGTGATAAAGGTGCCGGATGCGGGTCCCGGGGGCCAGCCGCGCCAGCACGGAATCCGGGGCGCGCAACTCGCGCAGCAACGCCAGCGGATCGACGCGGCCGAATTTCAAATTCACCACAAACCGCCGGCACCAGCCCCGCGTCAGCCACGGCTCCACAATGTGGCGCAACACGTGATGCGGCTCCTCGACCATATCGCAGAAAAGCCAATCGCAACCCGCAGCCGGGGCCGTGCCCTCCGAAGCCCTGGCGAAGGAGGGAACGAAACGAAACGCATCCTCCCGCCGATGCTCGATGCGCGGATGGTTCAGCGCGCCGCCTTTCAACGGGCCGTTGTCGATCGCGATGACATGTGCGCCGCGCTTCGCGGCGCTGTAGCTCCAGCCGCCCGGGGCCGCGCCCAAGTCCACCACCGTCTGGTCCGTCGCGGGTTCCTCGCCGAGCACGACATAGGCTTCCTCGACCTTGAGGTAGCTCCGCGACGGCGCGAGGTCATCGTCGGCCATGCGCTGCGGACCGTTGGTGCGCAGGGTGCGCGCCACCTGCGCCACGCCGAAATCCGTGAACCAAACAAAAAGCCCGCGAGCCTCGCCCACGCCGCGCGGGATGTCGCCGCCCGCCAGCTTGGCCACGCGCGACAGCTTCTTCTTCAACAACTCGAGAAACGCTTTCTCCACCGCGCTCACGCGCCGGCCGAGCCCGACGAGTTCCGCCGGCCCGGCGAAAATACATGGCCACGCCGTCTCGATGCGCTCGCCGCGCAGAGTCTCCAAAAACACCTCGGTGATACGCTGCGCCAGCGCGTTGACCGAGTCTCCGCGCACCTCCACCGCATCAACCAGCAGCGCATGCGCAAACGCCAGGTCCTCCGGCGCACGATCCGCCACGACCCAGCCGGGGCCGCGCGCGGCGACGACCGCGCGCGCATCCGCCAGCTCTCGCGCCAGCAAATCCTCAAACCCGGCCTGACAGGTAAGCAGTGAAGGCATCGCGGTTTGGTGCTTGAGGTAGGGGCCGATCTCCGAGCGGCCCGCCCGGAGGTCGGGCCTCAACCTGGAGAACTTTACAGCCGGTGCAGGTGGAAACCGCCGTCGACGTCGAAGCAGGCGCCGGTGGAGAACGGGAAGCGGTCCTCGGCGATGGCGCGGACGGCGCGGCCGATGTCCTGCGGGGTGCCCCAGCGGCGGATCGGCGTGATGCCGCGCTCGTCGTGGATGATGAGCTTGTCGTATTTCTCCTTCACGCCGCCGGTCATGTCGGTCGCGATCACGCCGGGGCGGATCTCGTAGACGTTGATGCCGTCGTTCGCGAGGCGGTCGGCGAAGAGCTTGGTCATCATCGCGAGGCCGGCCTTCACCATGCAGTAGTCGCCGCGGTTGATGGACGCGGTGTAGACGGAAATGGAGGTGATGTTGACGAGGCGGCCGCGGAAGCCCTCGGCGTCCGGCTCCTGCTTCAACATCTGCTTGGCCACGAGCTGCGAGAGGAAGAACGGACCCTTGAGGTTGATGGCGTAAAGGCGATCAAAACTCTCCTCGCCCGCGTCGAGCAGGTCGGCGCGCACCTTTGGTGCCACGCCAGCGTTGTTCACGAGCAGGTCAATGCGGCCGAATTTCGCGACCGTTTCCGCCACCAGTCGCTCGCGGTCCGCGGCCACGGCCACGTCGCCCTGCACGATAAACCCGTCGCCACCGGCTTCCTGCACGAGCTTGAGGGCTTCGGCGGCCGCCTCAGCGTTGCCGGCATAGTTGATGGCCACGCGGAAGCCCGCGCGGGCCAGTTCAAGGGCGATCCCGCGGCCAATGCCGCGCGAGGCTCCGGTCACCAGGGCTGATTTCTGTGCCATAGGCCGGCCAGCCAAAGCCACGGCCCGGCCCCGGGCAAAACAAATTGCGGGCGGTCAGTCCGTGCGCCGGTAGCGCAGCAGGTCGCGCGGGGCGACGCCGTGAACGGACTTGAAACAGCGGGAAAAATGGAAGGGGTCGCCGAACCCCACGCGCTGCGCCGCTTCCTTCACCAGCCCGCCGTTTTCCACGAGGTCCTCGGCCGCGAGGGTCATCTTGCGCTGCAACAGATAGCGGTAGGGACTGCAGTCGTGAAACCGACGGAAGAGCCGGCACACGCTCGATACCTCGAGCCCGGCGGCGGCGGCGATTTCCTCCAGCGTCGCCATGCGGTCGGCGCGCTCGTCGATCAGGGCTTTGCACTTCAAGTAGCGCTCACGCGCTGGGTCGTCGGCCCGCGGCCCCAGCGCGACGTGCTCCTCCACCTTGAGCAACAGCAGTTCCATCCGTGCGGCGCACACTTCGCGCGCGAGCCGTCCCGGGCGCTGGCCTTCGTGGATCAATTCCTCGAACAACCCGCGCATCTCCGCATGCGTCGCCAGCGCCCGCACTTCGCCCGGCGCCACGCCGGCGCGGGCCAGCCGCGCCTCGCCCCCCTTGCCCGCCACGCAGACGAAATACTTCACCAGCGGATGCGCCGGATCGCTGCGAATCACACAGTGCGTTCGCGGCCCGTAAGCGAAAACCACGCCGGCGGCCAGCGCGTGGCGTTTACCGTCCAGCTCCACCCAGCCCTTTCCTTCCGCGACATACTCCAATCCCGCATACGCATAAGCCTCGCGGTCGACGGCGTAGTCCGGATTGCAGTGCTCGCGGCCGCCCAGCGCGGGCCCCGGCGC
>JAPOIC010000162.1 GCA_029979145.1 Opitutaceae bacterium | reverse complement strand
CTTCGCCGCGCTCGACCGCCCAGTCGTCGATGAGCGTGAGTCGGTCGGGACTCGGTGAATCCCACGTGCGATGCCAGCGGGAGAACCAACCCTCCCAGCCCGGGGTGCAGTCCATCTCGGCGTGGAAGGCGGTTTCGTCGCCGCGACCCTGCGGCTTCACGTCGGCGCGAATGGGGTTCTGCGGCTTGGGCCGTTCATCGTCCGACCACGGCGTGAGCATGTTGTGACGCTGGCACTGCTTGAGCAGGTTGCACACCGGGTTGGCGTAATCCAGCACGCCGAAGTCGAAGGCGAAGCTGTCGCCCGCGCACTCCAGGGTGAAACTGCCCTTGTCTTCGTGCTGGTGGTCACCGCCGGCCTTGTTTCCCATCAGGAAAAGTTTCACCCACTGGTCGCCGAGTCGGCGGACTGAGGCCATGTAGCCGAGGTCGGGCATGCTCAGGAACGGCCGCAGTGGCGGACCCTCGGCGGGAATTTCGCGATCGAGCCGGAGCGGCAGCAGCATGGCCGGGGCGCCGGCGCGGCGCATCGATTTCCGGTAAATCGTGACCCAGTGCGACTCCGGCATGAGCCAGGCGAGAAATGCCACGCCCTCGCCGTTGGCGAACATGGCGTCGCCGGTGAGAATCATCTCCTGGCCGTCGTCGGTGGAGTAAAGCATCTCGGCCAGCGGGGCGGTTTTGAACAACGGCGCCGGCACCAGTTCGCGCGCGTCGCGATCGCGGCCGCGGCCATAGAGCAAAGCGGCAAACGCGACTTGGCGCGCGACCCACGTGAAATACGTCGGACCCTCGACGTAGCCGCCGTCGGGAAGGAGGGCATTGGCGAGGTTGTCCTGCAGGTTTTGCCAGACGATCTCGGTGTGCGGGGCGACGCGCGACGGTGGCACGGGGAAACCTTCGACACGCATGGGCATGGTCTTTTCCAGCACGAGCAGGCCGTAGAGGCGGGCCGGCGTAATCCATACCATCTGGTTGGTGTGATACATGTATTCCCACCACCACGAGGCGTGGCACATCGCGCCGTGACCCTCGGTGGCGATGCGGCGCAGGATGAGGTCGCGGCCGAGTGGGGTGAACCACTCGCCGCAAAGGTCGAGGATGATGGCGCAGTCGAGCACGCCGAGCGATTGGAGGAAGCCGCGCTGGTCCCAGTTGCTGCCGCGCATCCACGCGTAGAACACATCTTCCCAATGATCGCAGTGCACGAGGCTGAGGGCGAACCGCGCGGCCAGTCGGCACAGCTCCTTGTCCTTCCACAGCACGCCTGCCTGCGCGGCGAAAGGACCGTTCATCGTGAGCATCTTGCCGATGTCACGTTCGCGGCGGAAGCCGTTGAAATTCCAGAAATTGATGTTCTCGCCGATCTGACTCTCCGGGTGCATCCGGCGCACGTCCTCGCCGGTCTCACGCATTTCGCGGCTGACGTCGCTGCCGGCGAAGTCGGCGCGCACCGCGTCCAGTTCCTCGGCGGTCAGCATCAGGCCATAGGTCGGCTGGTAGGTCGGCTGAAAGTCCGGCGGCTGCAGGTATTTCTCCCACCTCTCGTCGAACCCCTGCCACTGGGCGAGGTGGGCGGGGAGGCGCTCAGTGCTTTGCAGGCCAAACCACAACAACCAGCCGGAGCCGGCGTCGACGTGCGGCGTGCGGATCTCGACGGTGACGGATTGAATCGATTTTGCGCCGGCGAGATCGAGCCACTCCTCGTGCCGGGTCGAGCCACACGGCGTGCCGGTGCGCGCGCGGTGGCCGGTGTCGGTCTCGGCGGCGAGCGAGATGACGGAGTCCTCAGGGAGATTGATCGCCACGATCAGGCGATCGTAGGCCGAGCAATCGAAGGCGTCGTAGCGCCGGTGCAGCCGCAGCACGAGGCCGTCAGCGGCCGGTCGCTCCCAATTGATGATGACGAAGGCCCAGCTGGGGGTAAGCTTCACGCCGGCGGCGCCGGGGGTATCGTGCGACCAGTGGTCGAGCTCGCTGATCCGTTCGTCGAAGAAGGGTTCGAAGACCGCCTCCGCGCTGTTGATCGGGGTGATGCGCATCGCGCTCCAGCAGCTAGGCGAAGCGCCGGACGACGCAATCCGATAGCGCGGGAAATCACCGAACATTCATGAAATCGCCCGCCCGAAGCCGTGGAATTTTCATGGCCCGGCTTGCATGGCACCGCCCCCGCGGGCATGCACAAGGTCTCGCATGGCCGACCCCAAGACACCTTCCGCACCGATTGACCGCAGCACCTGGCAGCGGCCGTGGGCGCAGCTGAAGTATTTCTCCTTTCAGCCCGCGATCTTCCCGCGGTTGCTCGGACAGGTTTCGCCGGAGGCCCGGCCGGGCGACCTCGTCAACGTCTACGACAAGAACGGCCAGCGCGCGGGCATCGGGTTGTTCAACCCGCGGGCCAAGATCCCGCTGCGGGTCGTCGCGCACGGCGACGTGCCCTGCGACGAAAGCTACTTTGAAGGCGCCATCCGCCGGGCCGTGGAGCTGCGTTGCACGCTGTTTCAGCTCGATGAAACCAGCGAGGCTTATCGGTTGATCAACTCGGACGGCGACGGCCTCAGCGGGCTCATTATCGACCGTTACGGTGACACGCTCCTGTGCGAGGTCACGTCGCTCGGCATGGCGCAGCGTTTGCCGGGGTGGTTGCCGCTCCTGCACGAACTGGCCGGGACGAAGTTTGCCCGGGTGCAGGTCGACCACGATCTCGGCAGCCTTGAGGGCATCAAGGTCTCGCTCTTCAACGAGACCAACGCCGCGGCACCCGCCAAGGTGAAGATTCGCGAGCACGGCATCCGCTACGAGATCGACTTCGCCGAGGGCCACAAAACCGGCTTTTTCTGCGACCAGCGCGAGAACCGGAAGGCATTCGCACGCTTCACCGCCGGCCAACGCGTGCTCGACCTCTGCTGCTACACCGCGGGGTTTTCGCTGAACGCGAAGGTCACCGGTGGCGCCGCGGATGTGACCGCCGTGGACCTCGACGAGGCGGCCGTGGCGCAAGCCAAGCGCAACGCCAACCTGAACCAGGCGCGCATCAAGTTCGTGCACGCCGACGCCTTTGCCTACGCGCGGCAGATGCAGACCAACGGCGAGCGGTGGGACGTCGTGATGCTCGATCCGCCGAAGTTCATTTTCACCCGCGACGAGCACGGCAACTGGGAAGGCCGGCAGAAATATGAGGATCTCAATTTGTTGGCCATCTCCTTGGTCAAACCCGGCGGCATCTTCGTGACCTGCTCCTGCTCAGGTCTGCTCTCGCTGGAGGACTTCGAAGCGCATGTGATCAAGGCCGCGCACCGGCAGAACCGCCGGCTGCAGTTCTTCGATCGCACCGGTCCCGGCCCGGACCACCCGGTGTATTCGAACTGCCTCGAAAGCCGCTACCTGAAGGTGCTCTGGGCGCGGGTGGTGTGAAGAATGTAGGGCGGGATTTGGAAATCCCGCCCTACGCCGTGGAAATGCAAATTCGAGGGCCGGGTCGGCGACCCCGCCCTACATCAGATTATTTGACGGCGACCCAGACGCGTTGGACGTCGTCGTGGTCTTCGATCGCTTGGAGAAACTCGCCGACCTCGCCACGCTGGGTGTCGTCGAGTTCGGGGAACTGCTTGGCGACGTAGCCGAGTTCGCTGGTGACGACCGTCCAGCCGTTTTCCTTCAGCCAGGTGGAGACGGCGTGGACATCCGAGCGCTCCGTGATGAACCGGGCGCCGGCGTGGTCCTCGGGGATGTCGTCGTTCTGATCGGCGGTGAGCGGCTCGAAATCATTCGCGCCGGCCTCAATCGCAGCGGCCTCAAGGTCGGTGTCGGCGGTAGGGTGGTGGGCCTCGACGAGGCCGACGTGGTCGAAAAGGAATTTGTTGCTGCCCGCGTTGCCAAGCACGCCGTGACGGAAGAGCACGCGCATCTCGGGGGCGGTGCGCTGGAGGTTGTCGGTGTAAACCTCGACGATCAGCGGGACCTTGTGCGGCGCGTAGCCCTCGAAGACCACGTGCTCGAGGGACGCCTTGTCGCCGCCGACGCCGGCGCCCTTGGCGATGGCGCGCTCGATGACGTCGCGCGTGACGCTGGCCTTCTTGGCTTTTTCCACCGCGGCGAACAGGCGGGCGTTGGCCGCGAGGTCCGGGCCGCCGAGCTTGGCGGCCACGGTGATCTCCTTGGTCATCTTGCCCGCGACCTTGCTCTTCTTCTCGTTAACAATCGCGCGTTTTGCGTGCAGCCATTGGCGTCCCATAAGGCGGTGAGATTTGGCGGGTCCGGGGACCGGCGGCAATCCGGAACCGGCGTCGAGATTCGGGGTGGACAAGCGCCGGCGGAATCAAACCATCGCGGGCAATGAGAAACCTCGGCCATCTCTTCGACCAGAACAAGGAGTGGGCGGACAAGATCCGCGCCAATGACCCCGATTTCTTCGCGAAGCTCGCCCGTCAGCAGACCCCGGAATACCTCTGGATTGGCTGCTCCGACAGCCGCGTGCCCGCCAACGAGATCATCGGCCTCCTCCCGGGCGAGGTGTTTGTGCACCGCAATATCGCCAACGTCGTGGTGCATGCCGACTTGAACTGCCTCTCCGTCATCCAGTTCGCCGTCGATGTGCTCAAGGTGAAGCACATCATGGTGGTGGGCCATTACGGCTGCGGCGGCGTGCAGGCCGCGCTGCGCTGCACCCGCGTGGGTTTGGCCGACAACTGGCTGCGGCACGTGCAGGACGTGAAGGGCAAGCACCAGGATTGCCTCTGCGGCCTGCCGGGCGAGCCCGAGCAAATTGCCCGGTTGTGCGAACTCAACGTCATCGAGCAGGCGGCCAACGTCTGCGCCACGACCGTGGTGCAGGACGCCTGGGCTCGCGGGCAGGACCTGACGGTGCACAGCTGGATTTACGGCCTCAAGGACGGCCGGCTGCACGACCTCAAGATGACCGTCAAGGCCCCCGAGGAAGTGGAGCCGACCTACGATGCCGCGGTCGCGGCGTTGGGGGCGTGATTGGTTGTAGGGCGGGATCGCTGACCCCGCCCTACAATTTCAGGCGCAAAAACACCCGCGGTTTTCACCGCGGGTTTTTCATTTAACAAATCTGATTCGCCTCAGGCGCGGCCCATGTAGGAGCCGTCGAGCGTGCTGACCTTGATCGTCTCGCCTTCCTTGATGAAGCGCGGGCCTTGGACGACGAGGCCGGTCTCGAGCGTGGCGGGCTTTTGCACGTTGCTCGCGGTGTCGCCCTT